>NZ_JBXWSG010000035.1:0-35075 GCF_059613305.1 Ruegeria sp. BHSB056
CTTTCACATCAGTCCTTCAGGCTTTCTTCACGCAACCCGTCGGCCAGCAGGTTCAGACCCAAAACCAGCGTCAACAAGGCCAGCGCGGGTGGCAGAGCAGGGTGCAGGTAGATCGACAAAAGCTTGCGCCCCTCGTTGATCGTCGACCCCCAGTCAGGGCTTTCAGGTGGCAGGCCCAAACCAAAGAAACCTAAGGTTCCCAGTAGGATGGTGGTATAGCCAATACGCAGACAGAAATCGACGATCAGCGGGCCGCGCGCGTTGGGTAGGATTTCCCACAACATGATGTACCACGGACCTTCGCCACGGGTTTGTGCTGCTGCCACGTAGTCCCGTGTTTTGATGTCCAGCGCCAGTCCGCGCACGATGCGGAAAACGGTGGGCGAGTTCACAAAGACCACCGAGACGAAGACCACCAGAATACCGCCGGGGATATCGAACAGATCCAGATAGGTCGGCAGACCCCAGATACGATAGGCGTCGGTATTAATGATGTAGCCACCGGTCGAAATCAGAGACAAGTAGAACCAACCCGCTACCCCTAAAACTCCGATCAACAGCGGTGTTCGGAAGTTCGGTCTGGTATAGTAGCGTGAGTTCAGCAGCACACCGAGGAAGATGATCGGGAATACGAACAAAACGGCCGCCATATAGTTCGGTACACCGGTCGCAACGATCTCGGGCGTGACCAGCAGATAGAACAGCAGGATCACCGGGAAGGCCAGGATCAGGTTCGCAAGGAACGACAGCAAAGTATCCAGCCGACCACCATAATAGCCTGCTGGCAGACCCAGCGTGATGCCAACCATGAAGGCAAACATCGTGGCAAGCGGGGCGATCTGAACAACAATCCATGCACCTTTGACCATGCGGCTGAACACATCGCGGGCCAGATTGTCGCCACCCAGCAGATACCAGGCGTATTGACCGTCCTCTAGATTGGAAAGTGGCGTACCTGGCACTTTGTTCTTCATGCCCGAAACCTGCGACAGCGGGTCATGCGTGACGATCAAATCCATCGCGCCGAATACTCCGGTGAATACCCAGAACATTACAAGGCCAAAGCCGATCATGCCGATGGGACTGTCAAACAGTTTGCCGTAGAGGCCAAGCTTGCGTTTGAAAGCGATCGACATGGCATAAAGGATGATCAACGACACCCATACGGGCAAAAACTGCTGGGACATGGCGCCAATAATCCCGGCGCTTGTGCCCATTAGTACGCCCAGTACGATATAGGCGAGTGCGATTCCGACACTGGCCAAGAAACTGTAGCGCAGTGCAAGTTGTATCAGTGTCCGCAGGCCCGAGCTTGAGCTCAACGTACCGTCCGGGTTCACCGTCATCTGGTCTTCGGGCAGCACGATGCTGGCCAGCATCCAGACGGCAATTGACAAGACCATTAGCGCAAGGCCAAGGGCAAAAAGCGGGTTCAGGAAGGCGATAGAGCCGGTCCAGGTAAGTGGTTCCATGATCTAACCCTCCTTAAGAAATGCGGATGCGCGGGTTGAGGTAGACATAGCCGATATCCGAAATCAGCTGGGTCACCAGCACCACAAAGACCGACACGACCGAAATCGCCAGCAACAGCTGAATGTCGTTGTTGCCCGCGGCCTGAACCAGCGCCCAGCCGAAGCCCTTGTAGTTGAACAGGGTCTCGACGATCACCACGCCATTCAGCAGCCAGGGGAACTGCAGCATGATGACGGTGAAGGGTGCGATCAGCGCGTTACGCAACGCATGTTTCATGACGATATTGGGGAAGGACACACCTTTCAGACGCGCTGTCCGGATATATTGGGCAGTCATTACTTCGGTCATCGAAGCGCGAGTCATCCGGGCAATATAGCCCATCCCATAAAGTGCAATAGTCAGGACCGGCAGGAAGAAGTTCTCAAAGGTCGGGTTCTCCATCGCTTGCGTGGCCGTACCTTTGAACCACTTCAAACCAACTGCGGATGAGGTGAAGATGGCGATAAAGATCACGCCCGAGACATATTCCGGCGTCGCCGTCGTTGTGATGGCGAAGGTCGACAACGTCCTGTCAGTGGCAGATCCTTCTTTCATTCCTGCCAAAACACCAAGGATCAACGCAGACGGAACCATCAGCAACATGACCCAGAGCATCAGACGACCAGTCAGAGCCAACCGGTTCCCAACAACGGTCGAAACCTCTTCCTTGAAGACAGTCGAATAGCCCCAATACCCTTGCAGGATTCCGCAGAAATTCGGAGATTCTTCGGCGGTTTTGCCCGGCAGAATGCATCTTCCCTGAACGGTTCCGTCTTCATTCGTGTACCGATAAGAGGGCAGGACACCCAGCCATTCGCCGTATTTTATCGGAGTGGATTGGAGGTAACCATTTTTGCTCAGGTAGCTCTCAACCTGTTCATCCGACATCCGAAAGTTGCCCTGCGTTTTCGCCAGTTTCTCGAGGTTCGGATAGAGGTTGGTTAAGAAGAAAACCAGGAAAGTCAGACACAATGCCGTCAACAGCATGATGCCAACGCGCCTTAGAATGAAAAGTCCCATATTTGCCCCTGTGGGTCGGCTAGCGCGGGTTTCAAGGAACGCCACGCTTAGCTGTTATTATTTGTTCGTCGCGTTCAGGACGAAGAGGCCGCGCCAGGGTGGCGCGGCCTTTTGCTTTTTCGCTCAGGACGTAAAGCCGAACTTATAAAGCTGCGGCAGGTCTGCGATATGCTTTTCGACACCCACCAAATTGTCGCGGTGATGGCGCATCGCTGTCCGCCAATAAGGCTGGATCGTGACACCTTCGTCGATCATGATCCCCTGCAGTTTGGCCATCACTTCACGACGTTTGTCGACATCTGCGATCGAGTTCGCCTCGGCCAGCAACGCATCAAACTCTGCATTGGCAAAACCGGATTCGTTCCACGCGACTCCCGATTTATAGGCCAGTGCCAGAACCTGAGTGCCCAATGGGCGGTGGTTCCAGTTCGTCGACGAGAAGGCGTATTTCGTCCAGTCGTTCCAGAAGGTCGACCCCGGCAGAACTGTATGCTTGGCCTTGATTCCCGCGTCGTTCAGCTGCGCTACAACCGCGGCCGTGGTGTTACGGCGCCAGTCATCGTCGATTGATTGCACTTCGTGCTCAAAATCACCCATACCCGCTTCGTCCATCAGGGCTTTCGCCCCGGCAGGATCATACGGGATACGAGTCACGGCCGAGTCATGTTCAGGGTGCATCGGTCCGACGTGGCAGTTGTCAGCCGGAATGCCGTAGCCCGACATGCCCAGCTCCAGGCACACTTCGTTGTCGACCGCCATGGCCAAAGCCTGACGAACGCGCTTGTCGCCGTAGATCTTGTTGCCGTTTTCGTCTTCGGCCAACTGGTTCGGGCGGATAACGATGGTGAAGCCTGACGGGATTTCCGAGCGCACAAGCCCAATGCCGTCAAAGATGTCGACGAATTCGCCAACAGATTCCCAGTTCATGTCGATCTCTTCGGCCTCATAAGCTGCAAGGAATGCAGCCGGGTCAGTGCCGTAGTCGATGAACTCGATGCGGTCGATATAGCCGCCTTTGCCAGCCTCATATCCCCACCAGTCGAAACCTTCGTTGCGCACCAGCACACCTTTGACACCAACTTCATGGCTGTCAGGCAGCATGAAGCCCGTGCCGACGGGGTTTGAAAGCATGTCGTTCGCATCGAAGCTGCTATGAACGATTGCGGCGGGATAGTCCGCCATACCCGGGATGATCGTGATGTCAGGCGCGTTGCACTTCAGTTTGACAGTATGGGAGTCAACCACAGTGATTGCACCGTCCGCAGCTTGCTGAGTGCTTTCGTCGATAAGCGATGCCATACGCGATGCCATCGAGTTGCCTTCCAGACCAGCGTCACACCATCCTGCAATGTTGCGGGCCACGTCTTCGGCTGTGAAATCGTCGCCGTTGTTCCACTTTACGCCCTTGCGAACGTTCAATGTGTATTCAGTGGCGTCTTCATTGGCTTCCCAGCTTTCCAGCAGCATCGGCTTGAACGAGCCGTCGTTGTTGTATTCGACGAGGTACTCCAGCCAGCCTGCTGTGAAAGTGGCAATTTGCGTCCAGTCATAAGTTCGCGGATCTTTGAGCGCGCGCACTTCCATCTGGTAGCGGATGGTACCACCGCGCTGCGGCTCTTGTGCCGCCGCAGGCGATTGCAGACCGATCAAACCATAGGCCGTCGGTACCGCGACACCCAGCGCCGTCGCACGGACCAGAAATTCCCGGCGGCTAAGCTTGCCGTCACGGTATTCCTGCGCGTGCATCTCGGCCGCCCAGTGCACCTTGTCGTTGGTGATTGCCGTATTGGTCATAAATGTCTCCCTGTGACATTGATTTTGTTGATTTGTTCTTGTTCTAAGCGACGCGGGCTTGTCCGGTCGCAAGAAAGAAGGATTCCGGTTTTTGGACTCTGTGCATCCCCATGCCGCCATTCGGCACCAGAAATCACTCAACGTCAACGTTCGGAATCGACATAAAATGCACAAAAACGACGTTACCGCATTGTTGATATTTCGATAGGGATATTCCTATGTGACACACCGCAGAGGGAGAACCTTGCGGAATTTCGAAGTCAAATTACTGATAAAAGACGAGAAACTTCTTCTTTATCTGTTGATCAAATTGCTTTCGCTATCAAATCCAGAGGAATGAACAACACCAGATATCACTTTGAGAAATCGACGTGATTCCATGTTTTCATTCTGGCCCGGAACCATGTGCGTTGACGTTTGGCAAATTGCCGGGTCGAGATTGTGGCCCGTTCACGGGCCTGATCCAAAGTCAGTGTTCCATCCAGATAGGCCATAAGCTCTGGCACACCAATGGCTTTACAGGCGGGAAGAGCGGGGTCGAAACGATCCCGCATGGCGCTCACTTCTTCGATTGCTCCCAATTCAAGCATCTGATTAAAACGGCGCTCGATCCGATCCAGAAGCCACGCTTTGTCGACGTCAAAAACGATAGGAACCGCATCATTGAGCCGTAAAATTGGCGGTGGCGTATCGGCCTGCCAAGATAACAGGCTGCGCCCCGTGGCACGCTGCACTTCCCAAGCGCGCTGCACGCGCGCGCGGTTCTGCGTATCCAGGCCAGCCAAAGTCTGTTCGTCAACCCCGGCGACAAGCTCGGCAACGGTCAGCAAGTCTGCTTCGGCCCGCACCTGCACCGGAGTTGCGGGGATCTCGGCCATGCCTTCGGTCAGGGCCGAGAAATACAATCCTGTCCCGCCGACAATGATTGGCCGCTGGCCCCCGGTCAGCAGTGGCACCACTTCTCGCAGCCAGTGACCGGCTGAATACTCCTGATCATAGGCGATGTGACCATAGAGCAGATGCGGTGCGCGTGCTTCTTCTTCGGCAGATGGTCGGGCCGAAATCACGCGCCAACAATCATAAACCTGACTTGCATCGGCATTGACGATGACCCCGCCATGGCGTTCGGCGATCTCCAGCGCCAGCGCTGATTTCCCGGATGCAGTCGGCCCTGCAATCAGGACAGGTTTGTCATCGGGAATAGGGGGCAATTGCCGAAATATCGCGTCTGTTGATCGCCGGGTCATATGCGGTTGCCTCAATCCTCACCAACCGCATTGAACCTGCGGAGCTTTTGCTTCATTTTGCGCCGGAAATTAACCCCGTGCCAGCCCGGAGCGCAACATGAGCCTTTCCCCGTCTTCTGAAACTGCCGAAACCCCGAAAACCACATACAAACGTGTCATGTTGAAGATTTCAGGAGAGGCATTGATGGGGGATCAGGGCTTTGGCCTGCACCCGCCAACCGTTCAGCGCATCGCGCAAGAGGTGAAATCGGTTCACGATCTGGGTGTTGAGATTTGTATGGTTATCGGTGGCGGAAACATTTTCCGGGGCCTGAGTGGGTCTGCTCAGGGTATGGAGCGGACCACAGCAGACTATATGGGGATGTTGGCCACGGTGATGAACGCACTGGGTATGCAATCTGCCCTGGAGGAGATTGGGGTGTTCACCCGGGTCATTTCGGCCATTCGCATGGATGAAGTGTGCGAGCCTTATATCCGCCGCCGCGCCGTACGGCACCTTGAAAAGAAAAGGGTTTGCATCTTTGCGGCCGGTACCGGCAACCCGTATTTCACCACCGACACCGCGGCGACCTTGCGCGCCAATGAAATGGCTTGTGAGGCGATTTTCATGGGCAAGAACGGTGTTGACGGCGTTTACGACAAGGATCCCAAACAACATGCCGACGCGGTGCGTTATGACACGGTCACCTATGACGACGTTCTGGCCAAGCGGTTGCGGGTCATGGATGCGTCGGCCATTGCGCTGGCGCGTGACAACAACCTGCCTCTGATCGTCTTTGGTCTGGATGAGCCCGGCGGTTTCCGTGGTATTCTTGCAGGCGAGGGGACATATACCAAAGTTCAGGGTTGAGGCCCGAACGAGACCTGGCCCAGAGTGTTAGAAATTCAGCCCCGGCAGCCCCGCCGGGGCTTTTTCTTTTGCTTCAGCTTGACGGTCGCGGATGGTGCTGTCTAAGTAGCGTTGTCCTTCCGAAGTGAAGGGCTGCCCGGTGTTTCGTCAGTCCGTGACGCAAGCACAGGCTGGGCTGGAAGACCTGCCATGATTTCTGAGATGTCCGGAAACATGAGCGGGCATCTTGTTGATATGACAGCACAACTAAGGAGCAATGAGGCATGAGCTCTCTGGATATCGATTTCGTTCGGGCACAGTTTCCGGCTTTTTCCGAACCCAGCCTGAAAGGACAGGCGTTTTTTGAGAACGCTGGCGGGTCTTATACCTGCAAGCCGGTGATCGACCGGTTGACGCGGTTCTATACGCAACGAAAGGTTCAGCCCTACGCCCCGTATGAAGCAAGCCGTCTTGCAGGTGCCGAGATGGATGAGGCACGTGCGCGCATGGCCGCCATACTGGGTGTTGAAACCGATGAGTTGAGCTTTGGCCCTTCGACAACACAGAATACCTACGTTTTGGCACAGGCATTCCGGCAGTGGATGAAACCCGGCGAGGCGATTGTCGTGACCAATCAGGATCACGAGGCAAATTCGGGTCCATGGCGTCGTCTGGCCGAGGCAGGGATTGAGGTGAGGGAGTGGCAGATCGATCCGGATACCGGGTCGCTGAACCTGCAGGATCTGGAAAACATGCTGGACGAAAAAGTGCGTCTGGTCTGTTTCCCGCATTGTTCCAATGTGGTGGGAGAGATAAACCCGGTCACCGAGATCACTGCGATTGCCCACGCGGCCGGCGCATTTGTCTGCGTGGACGGCGTATCTTACGCCCCGCATGGGTTTCCGAACGTTGGTGATCTGGGGCCGGATATCTACCTGTTTTCGGCCTATAAAACCTACGGCCCGCATCAGGGGTGCATGGTCATTCGCCGAACACTGGGAGAGTTACTGCCCAACCAAGCGCATTATTTCAACGCTGACGTTCTGTATAAACGCTTTACCCCGGCGGGCCCGGATCATGCACAGATTGCTGCAAGTGCAGGTATGGCCGATTACGTCGAGCTCTTGTGTGCTCATCACGGCGGGCCTGACGTGGGCGCGGCAGAGCAGGGTGCCTTTGCTCATGATCTGATGCGCGCGCACGAGGTGTCCTTACTGCAGCCTGTTCTGGATGCGGTAAAGGATCGCAATGCGGTACGTCTGATCGGCACATCAGACGCCACCCGGCGCGCGCCGACTGTTGCGCTGTCGTTGAACCGTCCCGCTGAGTCAGTTGCAGCAGAACTGGCGCAATACGGCGTTATGGCGGGGGGAGGCGACTTTTATGCTGTGCGCCCATTGCAAGCGATGGGCGTGGATCCGGCACAGGGCGTTTTGCGGGTCAGCTTTACACATTATACCTCGCAGCAGGAGGTTGATCAGCTTTTGGAGGCGCTTGAACGCGTTTTGTGATCCACTCTGCTTGGGGCTTCGTAGAACGAAGAAAACCTCAGGGTGGATATGGAAAACGAGCGGTCTCCGATCATCTTATGGTTCCGACGGGATCTGCGCCTGTCGGACCATCCGGCATTGACTGCTGCTGTTGCAAGCGGCCGTCCGATCATACCAGTCTTTGTTCATGACCCTCTTGTGCAACACCTTGGCGCGGCCCCGAAATGGCGGTTGGGGTTGGGTCTGGAGGTCTTTTGCGACGCTCTGACGAGGCTTGGTAGCCGCCTGATCCTGCGGCGTGGCGATGCGCTTGAGCATTTGCAGACACTTGTCAAAGAAACCGGTGCCAAGGCTGTTTATTGGTCGCGGGCCTATGATCCAGCGGCGATCAGACGCGATACACAGATCAAAAGGGCACTGACCGAACTGGGTGTAAGCGCAAAGTCCTTTCCCGGTCATTTGCTTTTTGAGCCCTGGACGGTTGCAACAAAGCAGGCCCAGCCGTTTCGTGTCTACACCCCTATGTGGCGCGCAGTTCAGCGGCGGGACGTGCCAACGCCGGATGCATTGGTTTCACGCTTGGCAGCGCCTGCAACCTGGCCTTCCAGTGATATACTGAGCACCTGGCAGATGGGTGCAGGCATGAACCGAGGTGCTGCAATCGTGCGCCCCCATGTCCATCCCGGCGAGCAGGCCGCCCGCGATCGACTTGAGCACTTTCTCGACCAAGTCCCCCGTTATTCCAATGACCGTGACCGGTTGGATCTGGACGGAACATCAAACCTGTCAGAATACCTTTCATTGGGCGAGATCGGGCCACGTACTGTCTGGCACAGGGTTCAACAGGCTGCGATGACCGGAACCCCCGGCGCCGAGGCATTTCTGCGGCAGTTGGTCTGGCGTGAGTTTGCCTATCACCTGATGTATCACTCACCGCATCTGCTGACTGATAACTGGAAAGCGGAATGGGATGATTTCCCGTGGAATATCGATCCGCACCACCCTGAAGTTGCCGCCTGGAGGCAGGCCCGAACCGGAATTCCTGTCGTCGATGCTGGCCTGCGGCAGATGTATGTGACAGGCCGTATGCATAACCGGGCCCGGATGATTGTTGCCAGTTACCTGACCAAACATCTGATGACACACTGGAAAATCGGGATGAGTTGGTTCGAGGATTGCCTGATTGACTGGGACCCAGCCTGTAACGCCATGGGCTGGCAGTGGGTTGCGGGTTCAGGCCCCGACGCGTCGCCCTTCTTTCGTATATTCAATCCTGAAACGCAGGCCGAAAAGTTTGATCCGCAGGGGGCTTACATGCGGCGCTGGATCGCCGAAGGCCAGACGAAACCCAGTGACGTTGCACTTTCCTATTTCGCTGCGGTTCCCCAGTCATGGAACCTGTGTCCGCAGGCGGATTATCCCGAACCTGTCGTGAAACTGACGGATGGACGAAACCGCGCCTTACGTGCGTATGAAAGCCGAAAATCTCACTAAGGAACTGAAAACTTGCCAGAAACAGAATCGCGGCCTAGCCTGAGACCTGTGCCGCAGAGGGGAGAGCGGATGGTGCTGACGACGACAGAGGGGCAGTCGGATCTGCCCAGGTATTTCGCCCAGGTCTTCAAGATGCTGACCAGAATGGAGTCGGGGCGACTAGACATAACATTGCCAGATGGTCGCATCTTTCGCGCAGAGGGACCCAAGGCAGGGCCTGTTGCTCAGATCGATATCCACGACGGAGATGTTTTTGCCCGTCTGATCCGCGAAGGCGAGCTGGGGTTTTCTGATGCCTACCTTGAAGGACATTGGAGCACGCCTGATCTGCGCTCATTCATGGATCTTGTCCATCTGGGGTCCGAAACCGTCTATGACGGGTTTACTGGAAAGTTCCTTGTCCAGGCCTATGAACGGCTGCGGTTCTGGCTTCATCGCAATAACCGGACGCAGGCGAAAAAGAATATCTCTTACCACTATGATCTGGGTAACGACTTCTACGGTTTGTGGCTGGATGACACGATGACTTATTCCAGCGCTATCTTTGAAACCGGGCAAGAAAGTCTTGAGAAGGCGCAAACTGCGAAATACGCCAGCCTTGTCGATGAAATGGGGGCCAAACCCGGCGACCACATACTGGAAATCGGATGCGGTTGGGGCGGTTTTGCCGAATATGCCGCGAAAGAGCGGGGTTTGCATGTAACCGGCCTTACGATTAGTGAGGAGCAGTTCAAGTTTGCCAATGAACGCATTGAAAAAGCAGGACTTTCTGATAAAGTGAAGTTCAAGTTGCAAGACTATCGCGACGAGCGTGGGCAATATGATGGCATCGCCTCTATCGAGATGTTCGAGGCGGTCGGTCAAAAATACTGGCCGGTTTATTTTGAAACCGTTCGTGAACGGCTGAAGCCGGGGGCGCAAGCGACCTTGCAAATCATAACGGTAGGTGACCACCGCTGGGATTATTACAAGAACGGTGTTGATTTCATTCAGAAATACATATTTCCGGGTGGAATGCTTCCGTCGCCCACGATCCTACGGCAGCAGATCAATCTGGCGGGTTTGAATGTGGTGAAGTCGAAAGAATTCGGCAAAAGTTACGACCTGACGCTGCGGCGGTGGTATGAGACGTTCAATGCAAAATGGGAACAGATCGCAGACCTGGGCTTTGATGAGCGTTTTCGCCGCATGTGGAATTATTATTTGACTGCCTGTGGCGCAGCCTTTGACACGCGCAATTGCGATGTGACACAGATCACCGTAGCAAAGCAAGTTAACTGACGGACCGTAACATGCCCACTGCCTCGCGTCTTGTAGCCGCCGTTTGCCTCATCGTGCTGGCATTCATTGTCTCTGGCATGATTATCGAGAACGGCGAAGAAGGTAAGGATTACGGGTACTTTACCCTGGTTAACATGGGCCTTGGCGCGGTTTGCGGGTGGGGCATCATGGGCAAGCGTGCAGGGCGCGGCTGGACTGCTGGGATCAATAACGGCCTGACTGGTGTCGCCTCGCTGATATTCTGGGCGTTGTTCGTGCAGGGCTGTTACGAAATGTTCCGGCTTGCCATGCGCAACCGTTACGGTGGCCCATTTGAGGCCATCCTGGCCATTTTCAAGATCGGGATTGAGTACGGTAAGCTGCTGATTTACCCGGAAATCCTGATTGCATTCCTAATTGGGGCTGTTGTCTCGGGGCTGGCCACAGAACAGGCCAGCCGGTCGTGGCGCTGATCCGTTACTGACAAGAGAGATCGAATTTGTCTGATTTGTTCTTTTATGGAACGCTGCGACACTTGCCGTTGTTGGAACGCGTTCTTGGCCATCCTCTGAGCGAAACCAAAGCGAGGCCCGCCCAACTTCGAGGCCATGCTGTCCATTCTGTTCAGGGGCAGGATTTCCCAATGATCGTGGAATTGGAAGGTGCCAGTGCTGAAGGTTTACTGGTGCAGGAATTGTCGTCTTTGGATCTGGCCAGGCTGGATTATTACGAAGGGTCTTTCGACTATGATCTGAAGTCTCTGAGGGTCGAATTGGAAGACGGAACCGAGGCCCAAGCTCAGGTCTTTTTTCCTGCCCCCGATGCTTGGAGACCGGGTGATCTGTGGTCGCTTCAGAACTGGGCGGACAGATTGGGTGAACTTACAACGCTCGCCGCTGAGGAAGAGATGGCCTATTTCGGGAAGGTCGATCCCCAGGTCATGGCCCGCAGTGTTCGCGCCACGCAAACCCGTGCCTGGTCAAAGATTATGGCCGGGCAGCGGCGTACCGGTGATCCGCGGGACATTGCAAAAGACGTGATCGTGCATCGCCATGACCGGGTGTATCTTGATTACTTCGGGATGGAGGAAATCGATCTGCAACACCGGCGGCATGACGGCAGCATGGGTCCGGTGTTGCGCCGTGGAAGCTTGTTGCAGGGCAGTGCGGTCGGCGTTCTGCCCTATGATCCGGTCAGAGATACCGTTTTGATCGTGGAACAGTTCAGACCGCCGGTTTTCCTGAACAACGATCCGGAACCCTGGCTTTGGGAAGCGGTAGCTGGGATGATTGATCCGGGCGAAACACCCGAACAGGCCGCGCATCGCGAGGCGATGGAGGAGGCGGGTATTCGGTTTGACAGGCTGGAATATGCTGGCGGTGCTTATACCTCGAGCGGATCTTCCACCGGGTTCATGTATCTTTATGTTGGTCTGGGTGAGTTGACGCACACCACAATCACTGGCGGCCTTGACACAGAAGGTGAAGACATCCGCAGTCAAATCTTGCCGTTCGATGAATTCATAGACAAGACGGATCGCCATGTTTTCAAGGATCTACAATTGGTGTCTCTGGCTTATTGGCTGGCCCGCCACCGGGATAGATTGCGCGGGTGACTATCCCGCTTGTGGTCGCCGCGGTGCGGCTGTAAATCTTCGATGGTACAAAACGACAAGGGGCCATCATGCGCATTGCACGAGATCTTGCTGACGCAGTAGGAAAAACACCGCTGATCCGGCTGCGCCGCATCAGTGAAGAAACTGGTTGCGATATTCTCGGCAAAGCCGAATTCATGAACCCCGGCCAATCCGTCAAGGATCGTGCAGCACTCTATATTATCCGTGACGCTGTTGCGCGGGGCGATTTGAAGCCCGGCGGCACCATTGTGGAAGGCACCGCAGGCAATACCGGTATTGGCCTGGCGCTGGTGGGTGCGTCAATGGGGTTCAAGACCGTGATTGTGATCCCGGAAACCCAGTCGGAAGAAAAGAAAGACATGCTGCGGCTGGCCGGTGCACAACTGGTTCAAGTTCCGGCCGCACCTTATCGTAACCCCAACAATTTTGTGCATTATTCCCGGCGTTTGGCCGAGAAATTGGCGCAGACCGAACCCAATGGGGCGATCTGGGCCAATCAGTTTGACAACGTGGCGAACCGGCAGGCCCATGTTGAAACCACAGGACCCGAAATCTGGGAACAAACAGATGGTAAGGTCGACGGGTTTATTTGTGCTGTCGGGTCGGGTGGTACGTTGGCCGGGGTTGCCGAAGCGCTGCAGCCCAAGGGTGTGAAAATCGGTTTGGCCGATCCCATGGGTGCGGGTCTCTATTCATATTACACCACCGGTGAAATCGCGATGGAGGGAGGTTCGATTGCCGAAGGTATCGGACAGGTGCGGATAACAAAAAATCTCGAAGGGTTCACGCCGGATCATTCCTATCAAATTACTGACACCGAGGCACTTCCATATATCTTTGACCTGCTCCGCGAAGAGGGGCTGGTTATGGGCGGGTCGACCGCGATCAACATGGCGGGCGCCGTGCGTCTGGCCAAGGAAATGGGGCCGGGCCACACCATTGTGACCGTCCTTTGCGACTATGGCACACGGTATCAGTCCAAATTGTTCAACCCGGACTTTCTGCGCGAGAAAGACCTACCGGTACCGAATTGGATGACCGAAGCACCGCGCAGCATTCCCGGCGTTTTCGAGGACGTGTGATGCCTAAGCAGGTTCGCCTGTTTCTGACACTGGTTTTTCTGTGTCTTGTCGGGTTCGCAGGCGGTGCTGTTGCGCAGCTGACCGACAGGCAAAGCGAGTATTACCGGGGCTGGATAAAAACAGCGGACCGTGCGGAATCCGTGATCGAAGCGAACCGTGCTTCAAATGCGGCATTCGAGAATTTACGTTCCGAAATAAATGGTTACCGCGAGGACTTTAACAAGGCGCGCAGCGCCAACACGGATCGTATCGCAACGCTGGAAAGCCAGATCAAGGCGCTTGGTCCGAAACCCGAAGGGGACGCGACCGAACCTGAAGATATTGCTAAATTGCGAACTCATCTTAATGATCAGCTCAACAGTTTGCGCGTGCCTCGCATCATTTCCGAAGAAGCGTATAGCCGCGCAAATGGATTGATCAGTGAAATCGACCAGATTATCCGGAAACGGCAAACGAAGGAGTTCTTCCAGCGCGGTCCGTCGCCGGTCAACCCCGTATATTGGGGACCTGCATGGCAGGATGTAAAAGAAGCGCTTTTGAGCCTGGCGAATGAAATATTTGCCAACCTGCGGTCGGACGTTGTCAAAGAACGCATCCGTGATCGCGGTTTGGGCATTCTGTTTTTGGTGATCCTCGCGGCAGTTCTGCTGATCTTTGGCAAGCGTTGGTCAGAGAAGGGCGGCGACTATCTTAGATTGCTGGGTGGAGCCGGGACAGGTGCCTGGTCCTTCATCATTTCGCTGCTGCGGATCCTGTTGCCCTGGATTGGTGTTGTTGCCGCCATTACGGCGATCAGCCTATCGGGTATTCCGGGCCTGCGCGGCAGTTTGTTGTTGGAGAATATCCCGTATTGGGCGGCAATCGCCTTATTCTATGACTGGATCGGCCGACAGATTTACGTGATTGGTGCTTCGCAGGGGTTCAAGCGGCTGTCTGCCGCGCGGATCACTGAGTTGCGCATCTACATCGATCTGTTGGCTTTGATGCTGATCCTGCATGAATTGGCGCTTCTGTTCCAGCAGATCGAAAACGTCACGGACGCGACCCGTGCGGTCATCAGTTTCCCCGTGATCGTCGGAACGGCTTTGCTTTTGCTCCGTGTGCGCCAAATCCGGACGAACGATCACCTGCTGGATCAAACGGCGTCCACAAGGGCGGCCGGATTCAGCCAAATGGTGGAATTCCTGCGCAAGGCCATGTTCCTGCTGGGGATCGCGACACCCGTACTGGCACTGGTCGGCTATACTAATGCGGCCGAAGCGATCGTGTTTCCGGCGGTAAAAACGCTGGTTCTGATTGCTGCTCTAGCAATTTTTCAACGGTTCGTCAGTCAGATATACGGATGGATCACAGGGCAGGGCGACGCTGCGCGCGACTCTCTTTTTTCGGTGCTGGTGGGCTTTGCACTGGCCATCGTCGCGCTGCCTGTTTTGGCGATTTACTGGGGTGCGCGCGAGACCGACCTGCTTGAAGTATGGTCACGTCTGTTACTTGGCTTTGACATTGGCGGTGTCACGATCTCACCCAGCAATTTCCTGACGTTTATCGCTGTTTTCGCAATCGGATATACGCTGACACGGTTGTTGCAAAGCGGGTTGCGCAACTCGTTGTTACCAAAAACCAGAATCGATCCGGGCGGGCAGAACGCGATTGTCGCTGGCTCGGGGTATATCGGAATATTTCTGGCCGCGCTGGCCGCGATCATGGTCGCGGGGTTTGATCTGTCGTCGCTGGCAATTGTTGCTGGTGCACTGTCTGTCGGTATTGGCTTTGGCCTGCAAACGATTGTGTCCAATTTCGTGTCCGGTATCATCCTTCTGGTCGAACGGCCAATCTCCAAGGGTGACTGGATCGATGTGAACGGGATGATGGGCTACGTGCGTGACATTTCCGTCCGCTCGACCCGTATCGAGACGTTCGACAGATCGGATGTGATCATCCCGAACTCGGACCTGATCAGCGGCGTCGTCACGAACTACACTCGAGGCAACACTATCGGCAGGGTGATTGTTCCGGTCGGTGTCGCCTACGGCACAGATACACGGCTGGTCGAGAACATTCTGGGTGAGGTCGCAAACAACCACCCGATGGTTCTGGCCAACCCGGCGCCCAGTGTGGTTTTTCAGGGATTTGGAGCCGACGCGCTGGATTTTGAAATCAGGGCGATCTTGCGAGATGTGAACTGGGTTCTGTCCGTCAAATCCGACATGAACCACGAAATCAACCGACGCTTCCTAGAAGCAGGCATCGAAGTGCCCTTTGCACAGCGCGATATCTGGTTGCGCAATCCCGAAGCATTGCCGACCGCGAACAAGGTCAAAGAGGTTGGATCAGCGTCCAAACAGAATGCAGATGAGTTGACCACAAGACAGCCAGTGGAACTGACCGAATCCGATCTGGACCCTGACGCTGGCGATGAATTATGACGACCAGTCGGAAAGCCGAAGGGGGAATTTCTGGTCGTTTGACACTCCGGGAAGACTGCCGGATTTAATTGATCCATTCCGGTGATTTCACCGATTTGGGGCCTTGCAAATCTTATGACATTGGTCCAAACATCGCCGGCACGGAGAGGTGGCCGAGTGGTCGAAGGCGCACGCCTGGAAAGTGTGTAGGCGGGGAACCGTCTCCAGGGTTCGAATCCCTGTCTCTCCGCCATCACCCCCTTAGACAGAAACTCAAACCCGCTCGGCGACTTGGCTGTGTACAACTTGGTTTCGTGTACCACGCCGGGTCTTCGAAAGCGCGGGATTGTACTTCCCGGACACTTTTGCTTCTCCTAAAAAGAACGCGCGTTAAGCCGGAAAACGAAAAAAACACCATAAACATTAACAAAAATGTCCATTTGATATAGAATTACGGTGTTTTTGTTCGGTAACTCTTAGGTTTTCGTGTGGCGCAAACGCTTTATGATAAATACGGTGGCTTTAAAACGATCAGCCGTGTCGTGATGACCTTCTATGAAATGGCGTTGGATTCGGATGACATCGGCCATTATTTTGAAGATATTGATATGCCGCGGTTGATTGATCATCAGACGAAGTTTGTATCGTCCCTGATTGGCGGACCGGCGTCATTCAGTGATGACAGGATCGAAGCCGTACACAGGCATCTGAGTATCTCACATGACGAATTTGATGTGATGGCTGAGCTGTTTGGCGAAGCGCTGAGCGTGCATGGTATGTCCGATCAGGATATCAAAACCGCGCTGGCCGCAATTGAAGGGAAGCGTTCAATTATCGTCGCCCGAAACGCGGCATGAGCATTCATGCTATAAACGAACAGCTGTTACGCGCCATCGGTGTCGGCATTGCCGTGGTGCGCGCCTCGGATCTTCAGTTCGTTTTTCATAACGGGCCGTTTTCGGAGTGGTTTGGAACCCCCGAGCACGGCAGTACTCTTACGGACATTCTTCCCGCCCTTGATCCCAAAGAGTTGGAAGACGTTAAGCAATCGGGCTTGAGATATTCGGTTGAATTGCAAATCAAGCCGAAGCGGCGGACCTTGATCTTTGCAGTCGCAGTTTCGTTGGCCAAAGGGCTTTCCGAGCAGGTTCTGATTGTCGAATGCCAGAACATCACGCGCATTCGCGAGCTGGAAAGCATGATCGACAGCTATTCCACCATGGTCGAACGCAACACGCGAGAGCTGGAGCGCGAGAAAGAGCGGGTTGAACGGCTGCTTTTGAACCTGATGCCACGGGCCGTTTATGAAGAGTTCAAAACCTTCGGTGTTGTCACTCCGCAGCTCTACAAGCAGGTGTCTGTAGTCATGCTGGACTTTGTGGGTTTCACCGATTTCGCGGCCAAGACCGACCCGACAGTGACCCTGAGTGAGTTGAACGACATTTTCACAGCGTTTGACAGGATCGTTGAGCAATTCGGGTGTGAAAGGATCAAAACAATAGGTGACGCATATCTTGCGGTCTCAGGCATGCCTGACCCGACACCCGATCACGCGACAGCAGTGGCCCATTGCGCGGTACGTTTCCTGCGTTATCTCGAACGCCGGAACGAAAGCCACCCGCACAAATGGCAGGCCCGGATCGGTTTGGGCATGGGGGCCGCGGTCGGGTCTGTCGTGGGTATTCAGAAATACGTCTACGACGTTTTCGGTCCGGCGGTAAATATCGCGTCCCGACTGCAAATTTTCGCCAATCCTATGAAAATCGTTGCGCCGGAAGAGATGAAATACGCCCTGATTGACGAATTTCAGGTCTCGGACCTGGGACGTGTTGATATAAAGGGAATGGGCGAGATGAATCTGATCAACGTAACGTCCGGGCTGAGCTTACCGCAAAGCAGCCGAACGTTTTGACAGGTGTCAATCGTCCTGCGGGATCAGGCCCAACCCGCGCAGGTAGATACCAATGCCGCTTTCCAGCAGGTCTTCCGGGGGGAAGGGTGACGTCGCCCCGGTATTGCGCGCGTATAATTCAACCACGCCATGGCTCATCGCCCAGATATGTGCGCTGAACATCGACGCGGGCGGGCGTTTTTTAGGTGGAATATGCTGCGACAGGTCGTCGGCGGCTTTTTCAAGAACGGATTTGGCCCGATTGGCGGCCATTGATAGCTCGGGGGTGCGATTCAACGAAATTCCGCTTTCGAACATGGCGATGTAATGGCCGGGGTTCTTCCGGGCAAAAGCCAGATAGGCTCGCCCGGTTGCCTCGAAGGCGGCCAGGGCAGAAGGTTGGCCCTTGTCATAAGCGTATTGCATAAGGTCCGCGAACATCTCGAACCCTTGCCGTGCAGCTTCGGCGATAAGGTCTTCACGCCCTTCAAAATGGCGATAGACTGCGGCTGGTGTTACGCCAGCGGTTTTGGCGGCTTCAGATAACGTAAAACCTGTCGGCCCCTTTTCTTCGATCAGGGACAAGGCTGCCTCGATCAGGGCTTGCTTTAGGTTTCCGTGATGATAACCGCGTTTCGACATCCCGGCCTCAGGTTCTTTGATTAGGTATTAGAAGACAAGCGGATAGACCACATGCACACGGTCGTCCAACATTTGCCCTTGAAAGCCTTGGCCGGGCAGGGCGAAAACGCAACCTACGCTTCCCAGACATCCGGACCACCGCAGATCAGGGGATCAATGTCGCCAATGCTTTTTGCGTCCTTCTCATCATAGTCCAGCGTGTGCAGAACCGTTTGAATTGCTGCAAGACGGGCGCGTTTCTTATCGTCCGACCGGACAATTGTCCAAGGAGATACGTCTGAATGTGACCGGGTCAGAGTTTCTGAAATCGATTGTGTGTATTCGTCCCACTTGTCCAACCCAGCCACGTCAATCGGGCTGAGTTTCCATTGCTTTAACGGGTCGGTTTCACGGGCCAGAAAGCGGTTCAGTTGCTCAGCGCGGCCGACATTGAGCCAGAACTTGAAGAGTTTGATGCCATCATTGACCAGACCCGTTTCAAGCGGCAGAACCTGACGAAAGAACCGCTCGCGCTCTTCCTGGGTGCAGAAACCAAAGACGTTTTCGACCACGCCGCGATTGTACCAGCTGCGATCAAAGAACACGATCTCGCCAGCGGCAGGCAGGTGAGGGATATAGCGTTGGAAGTACCATTGACTGCGTTCAGTTTCTGAGGGTTTGCTGAGCGCCACATTGCGCGCGCCGCGTGGGTTCAGGTTTTCGCGAAACCGTTTGATCGTTCCGCCCTTACCGGCGGCATCGCGGCCTTCGAAGATAATGGCGATCCGTTGCGCCGTGTCCTTGCCCCAAGACTGCATTTTGACCAGCTCGATCTGGAGCAGTTCCATCTGCTCATCATAGTCCTTGGACTTCATCTTCTCGCTATACGGGTAGGTCGGGTTCAGGATTTCGCCTTTCTTCGAATTCTCGATCTCATCCCGCACAGCTTTGGGCGCGCTTTCCTGAAAATACTTCTCGATAGAACCTTTTTCGGTCCGGGCCATATGTCACCTCGCGATAAAACCCATATCCGACTATGGATTAGAGCTTGGATTAACGCAAACCTGCACGCCGCGCTGCACGATCAATTGCGGCAGCAACCTCGGGCGCTGCGACAACCTGCGGCATGTGACCGATCCCCGGTAACGCGACCAGTTCGGCCTGCGGGATTTGCTGGATCAGACGTTGCGAATGCCATTCAAGGCCGACAGTGTCGTCGGCGGTGCCGTGAACGATTTCGGTTGGCACTGAAATCTCACCGTATCTCGGCTGTATTTGGGTTATCTCATCCAATAGGTTGGCCCGTTGCTTGGCATTTGCATGCATGGAGCTGCGCCGGATGGTCAGGCCGGGCCCGAAATGATCAGCGTATCCGGCAGGGGCCGATTGGGGGGCAAATACACTGTCCAATGCCCGTGTCACGTACCAATCGGGCACGAAGGAAGAGATCAGGGGCAGGGCGAGCGCGTTGCCGACCGTGGTAGACGCCAATTGGTTAAACCCATCCAACGGCGTTTCCCACGGAATGGCAGCGGGTGCGATCAGAACAAGCGCCGAGAGATCCTCGGGCCTGGTGACTGCCCACGCAAGCGCCACTGAACCGCCATAGCTTTGGCCCGCAACGATAGGCTTTTCCGCCCCAAGCTGGGCAGCAGCTTTTTGCAGGATATCCGCTTGTTCCGTGATCGTTTCACCGTCTGGGTTGAAACTTTCTGAAAACCCCAGACCGGGCCGGTCAAAAACGATGACGCGGTAGTTTTCAGCCAGAATGGGTGCCAGCGCAAAAGTCATGTCGCGGGTGTTGCCGCTTGAGCCGTGAAGAAGGACCACATCTGGCCCTTTCCCCATGACAACCGCATGAACGGCGATCCCGTCGACATCAAGAATCTGGCCTTCGGGTGGGAAAGCCGCTTCTGCCTGCGCTTCATTCCGGGCGCTGCGCCACGCAGTCACAGCAGCAAGGCCCAGAATGATGAGGCCAAAGGATATCAAGTTCTTAGCGGCCAATTTCACTCATATCGAAAGGTGTCGACTGATAGATTTCGTTTATCCAGTTGCCATAAAGAAGATGCGCGTGACTGCGCCAACGATTTTGAGGTGTCTTGGATGGGTCATCATCCGGATAATAGTTGATCGGCACGTTGATGGGCGTGTCATTGGCGACGTCGCGGTCATACTCCTGTTTCAGCGTGTCGCTGTCATATTCAAAATGATTGAAGATATACAGCGCGCGGTGGCTGGGATCCTCGACCAGACAAGGGCCTACATCGTCGCTGCCCAGAAGGGTCGTCAAACCCTGTGCGGCGTCGATCTCAACTTGTTTCATTTCCGTCCAGCGGCTGACCGGGATAACACAATCGTCAGAGAACCCACGCAAAAAAGGTGATGCAGGGTTCAGATTGCGGTGACGGAAACAGCCAAAGGCCTTGGCATCCAGCATGTGTTTTCGGACACCATGAAAATGGTTGATCATCGCCATCCCGCCCCAACAAACGCCAAAGGTTGAGTGAACGTTTGTCTGAGTCCAGTCGAAGATTTCGCTGATTTCATCCCAATAGGTGACGTCACAAAATTCCAGATGCTCGATCGGTGCGCCAGTAATGATCAGGCCGTCGAACTTTTGGTCCTTGACCTCCTGAAAAGGCTGATAGAACTCGGACATATGCTCGGCGGCGGTGGTTTTTGTCTGGTGTTCCGTCATACGGATCAAAGACAGTTCGATCTGCAACGGAGTTGCGCCGATCAGGCGCGCAAACTGGTTTTCCGTTTGAATCTTCTTCGGCATCAGGTTCAGCAACCCGATGCGCAGGGGGCGAATATCCTGACGCATTGCCTGATCCTCGGACATGACCATAACGCCCTCTTTGTTCAGGACATCATAAGCGGGCAGATCTGAGGGAATTTTGATGGGCATGTGTCTGACTTCGAAGAGATTAGGGAAAACTGGTAGTTAGGCGTTATTGCGTCTGGCCTCAAGGGTACGTTCGATCAACTCGTCGAAATCGGCCGCATCGCGGATCTTGCCGATGTCGTTGGCATCAATCGTCACGCCCCAGTTCTTTGCCATCGCCTCGTACCGGGGCTGACGATGGGCCAGGGCTTGCGCATAGGTCCAGCGAACAAAATCATCGGGGTTGACCTCGGCCTCTGCACAGCCGTGTTGATCCAGATACTCGGTCCAGGAACGGGTCAGGAAATTGGCCTGATAAGACATGGGTTTTGGGGCCTTGTCGAAACGGCGCACAAGATCGGCCGTATGACCCTCGTCACCCTTTAGCCAGATCATGAGGGTTTGCCGCGCGAGTTCAGACAAAACCTGATCTCTTGGGTCCTCGGGATCTACCCACTCGCAGATGGATCCGCCCGTATCGCAGATAAAGTGAGGATATTTGTACAGACGTTCGGCGCGGTCGATGAAGTATTCGGTGTCCAGCAGCGCATGAATTTCGGCCAAGCGAAACTGTTCCTGCCTGCGGCGGTATTCCGGCATGTCCAAGCCACCCAGATCGGGGTTTCCCGGCTTGCCCAGATAAGCGGCAACAGGTGTCAGGTTGGCGAATGAAATATTCGAACCGATATAGATCGAATCCGACAACAGCAGTTCACGCAAGAACGGAACTTTCATAGCCTCGGCCTTGGCATTGTCGGTAATGTACTCGCCCATATAGCGCGTTCCGATCCGGTAATCGATCGAGTAGTGGAACCAGTTCCCGGAATCTCTGAGGATGTTGGATACGTAGGTCTTGCCCAATCCTGACATGCCAAAGAACAGCACTTTCTTGCGGCTTGCGGTGCGCCAGTCATTGGCTGAGGTGTAGATCATTTTGCGCTGTCCTTTTTTGCCCTAGCTAAATCGGGCAGCGCACGGCGTCAATTGGGCTGGGACGAACGGTTCAGAACCAAAAGGCCAATCGCCAGAACGGCAAAGCCCAGAAAGGCGTTAGGGGGCAGGGACTCTTCGCGCAGCATTGCGCCCAGAACTATAGCGACCGGGGGTATGACAAGCGTCACCAGCATAAGATTGCCACTGCCGGCCATTGCCAAAACCCGATAGTAAAGCAGATATGCGCCGGCCGTTGCGACGATCGCATAGTACCCGATGGCCGCCCAGGTTATTGCGGGTAACGCCAAGCTGGGTACTCCATCAACTGCTAGTGTTATTGGCAATACCAGCACTGTCGAAGCCGTCAGCATACCGGCGGCGGCAACCACCGGTGGAAGGTGCGATAATGTCTGCCTCGCCCAAGCCGCGGCGCATGCGTAGGAAACTGTTCCGGCCAACACTGCAAGCTGAGCGGTGCTTTGCAGGCTGAAACTCAGGAAGTTCTGCGCTCCGATCGCGATTGAGACACCAAGAAAGCCCAGGCAGACACCCAGTAGCCGGTTTTTTGTCAATCGTTCGTCGCGAAAAAACACTGCTGCTATCAGAACGCCGAAGATCGCAGTTGCTGCGTTCAGGATCGCCGTCAGACCCGTGTCAATGTACAGCTGCCCCCAAGCCATCAGGCTAAAGGGGATGACGTTGTTCAACAGCCCCATGACCAGAAAAGCGCCCCAGACTCGGGGCACGCTTGGCACCTTGCCCCCCCGATCCAAGTCACCAGCCACAAGACCAGCATGGCCCAGAATGTGCGGTGCAAAACCGACGTCATCACGGGAAGTGTGTCCAGAGCGACCCGGATGGAAACAAAGGAGGCGCCCCAGATCAGTCCAAGCAGCAAAAGCTCGGTCCACCCGCGGAGAGAGAGGTGTTTTTGTTCGTTCATGCGGGCAATGTTTCATTGAAGTTAACCAACGGCGACCCGGTTCATGCGAAAAAGCCCCGCAGAAACTGCGGGGCTTTGTAGTAAATATGATTACTCAGATCAGTTCAGAGCGTATGTGATCTGAAAACCAACGCTCCAGGCGCTGTTGCCAGTGAATGTACCACGTGCCGCCGGACCGGCGCCATTTGAGGTGGCATCTCCGATATCCGTGTAACGCACACCACCGGAAATTTTGGCATTCTCAAGAGAATAGGTGCCACCCAGACCGATGCTCCAGAACCCATCTGTCGGGCCGAGGTTCGACACCGGCGTACCTTGGGAAGATTCGTAGCCCAGTGTCACAGCACCAGAAAATTCTTCCGAGAACTGATAACCCAAACCCAGCGAGTAGGTGAACGTGGCTTCGTCATAATCAACCAGGTTCGTCGTCGGCGGATAGTTTGGCGGGTTATACACAAGCTGTGGCCAGTCGACCCAACGGATCGAGCCGAACAACAATGTCTTGGGCGCCACACCGGTCTGGAAATCCAGGTTGATTGACTGCGGTGTTTCAATCTCACTTGTGGTGTTGAACGTTGCCACAGTCCCTGGAGGGGCCGGGGGTGGCGGGTTGAGCGATTCCGTCTGTGAAAGGTCGTGGCTGATCTTGGAGTTATATGTCAGCGACACACGTGCCGCGATTTCGGGTTTTTCCCACGCGACGCCAACGACATACCCAAATGCAGTATCAGCGCTGGTATCCACCTGATAGCCAGCGGTAATTGGAACGGTTATCGAAGCCTCGACGCGCTGTGCGCGAATACCGCCGATGGCACTGAATCCGCCATCGAATTTGTAGCGCAGCAGCGCAGTGATGGCATCTGTATCCGCTGTCGCTCTCAGGCTGTCGGTTCGACCACCGGGAACTGGGTTGATAGACAGAGGATACGTGCTCGCGTACTGAATATCGGCACCAAAGGGCTGATCATACATGATGGCGAAATCAAGCTTTTCCGTAAGCGCCGTTTTGTACCCCAAGTGTGGTGTAAAAAAATCGTTTGCGACTTCGCCCGAGTCTTGAGGTTGACCGATATTTGGTCCAGCAAGCGCAGGCATCGTGCCGGTCACGCTTGGATCTGTATACCCCAACCGAAACTGAACTGCAGAGCCTTCTTCAAAGATCAGGTTGATACCCTGACCGCTGCGGTCCAGACCGCCTGCATAACCAGCCGTTGCTCCAACGCACAAAGCGCACGTTGCGAGTAGTGTTGTTTTCATTCTGTCCTCCCGAACTTTTTTCGAGTATTTGCCTGGCGAAGAATTGAGTGAGTCCAGCGCCTACTCGTTGTGTAATGCGCGATACTTTCTTTTCAGTTAGTTTAAGGTCAACTGGTGACGGTGCGTTACTTGCTACCACTACAGTTCTGAACTGTTGCTAAACTGTTACGATTTTCGGACCAGATGTTCAGGAAAATGCCTGTAAAGATGACAGCAGCACCGATCAGCACCCAATGGTCGATGGGCTCGTGATAGAGGATCATTCCGATCACCGCGATTGTCGGAAGGCGCGCAAAATCAAAGGGAATGACGACGGTTGCCGGGGCGATAGACAGGGCATTGGTAATGCAGAAATGCGCTAATAATCCCGCCAATCCCACCAGAATCAAGTAGGGAGCAGTTTGCATTGTCGGAAGCGCAATCTGACCGTCGATACCAGCGGCTGTGGCCCCAAGGACCGCTTGCATTGCGGTCAGCCAGAAAACGATACACCCAATACTGGCAAATCGCGTAAGCTTCTTGGTGGTAATCGTTGTAAACGCAAAGAAAACCGCTGATGCCGCTGCTGTTATTAAGCCGGGGCTCAGGGGGGCAGCGCCTGGGCGTGTGACGATCAGAACCCCTGAAAACCCAATTAGCGCCGCAATCAACTTGAGCGGGGTCAACCGTTCGTTCAGAAACAGCGGCGAAAGCAGGATCACCCAAAGCGGTTGAGTGAACTCCAGCGCGAAAACCTGTGCCAAAGGAGCCACTGCCACGGCGTAGAACCAGAGATTTTGCCCTGTAAAGTGTAAGGTGTTTCGTAAAGCATGCAATCCCAGCCGTTCGGCTGAAACCTGATGCCAGTTGCGAGTTAAAGTCAGGACTGTTGCAACAACGACGAACCCCACGATGCTGCGATACATCATGATTTCAAAGGTATCATGCGCAGAACTCAGCTCACGCCCTGCAACCGCCATGGATGAGAATGAGGCGATCGCACCCGTCATCCAAAGACCGGCCTTCAACACGTCTTTCTGTGCATGGCTCATTTCGGGCGTCCATCAGGTTCGTCGCGGGGCCGCGCTGCCAAAAGACCGCAAAGCCAAGCGCTTATGATAAGCAGACTAGGTTCGTCAGGCTATTCAAACGCCGAAGGTGCGCCAGATTCAAGGTCGTATAGGTGACCGCCCCGATCAAAGGCTTGAACCAACAGGGCGTTTTGCAGCTCAATCAGTTGGGTTTTTCGCGGTCATCTGCTGGTCATTCCCACTCAATGGTGCCGGGAGGTTTCGATGTGATGTCATAGGTACACCGGTTGATGCCTTTGACTTCGTTGATGATCCGCGTTGCCGTTTCGCCCAAGAAATCATGGCTGAACGGGTAGTAGTCCGCGGTCATGCCATCGACAGATGTGACGGCCCGCAGCGCACAGGCGTAGTCATAGGTGCGTCCGTCGCCCATGACGCCTACGGTGCGCACTGGTAAGATGGCGACAAAAGCCTGCCAGATGTCATCATAGAGGCCGTGTTTACGGATCTGGTCGATATAGATTGCATCAGCTTCCCGTAGAATGCCCAGTTTTTCGCGGGTGATTTCACCGGGGCAGCGGATTGCCAGACCTGGGCCGGGGAAGGGGTGGCGTCCGATGAAGCTCTGCGGAAGACCAAGTTCGCGGCCAAGTGCGCGCACCTCATCCTTGAACAACTCTCGCAAGGGCTCGACCAGCTTAAGGCCCATCTTTTCCGGCAAGCCACCGACATTGTGGTGCGATTTGATGGTTACAGAAGGCCCGCCTGAAAATGACACCGATTCGATTACGTCCGGATAAAGCGTGCCTTGCGCCAGGAACTCGGCCCCTTCAATGGTGTCGGCGTGTTTCTGAAAGACGTCGATGAACAGTTTGCCGATGATCTTGCGTTTGGTTTCCGGGTCGCTTTGCCCTTCAAGTTCGCCAAGGAACAGTTCGGATTCGTCCGCGTGGATCAGCTGGATGTTGTAGTTGTCGCGGAACATGCCGACGACTTCTGTCGCCTCGTTCTTGCGCAACAGCCCGTGGTCGACGAAGACGCAGGTCAACTGGTCTCCAATCGCCTCGTGGATCAGGATCGCCGCGACTGAGCTGTCAACACCGCCCGACAAACCGCAGATGACCTTCTTGTCGCCAACCTGCTCGCGGATCTTGCGAATCATCTCTTCGCGATAGGCCCCCATGGTCCAGTCGCCTTTGAAACCGGCCAGCTTGACGAAGTTCTCATACAGCTTCGCGCCCTTGGGCGTGTGGTGGACTTCAGGATGGAATTGCACGGCATAGAAATGACGCGCTGGATCGGCTGTGATTGCAAAGGGCGCGTTGGGCGACGTGCCGAAGACCTGAAACCCCGGCGCGATTTCACTGACGTGGTCGCCGTGGCTCATCCAGACCTGTTCATCCCCGTCGTCAAACCAGCCGTTCAGAATTTCCAGTTTGTCTTTTGGCGTGACAAAAGCCCGACCAAACTCGGCCGTACCATGGCCGCTTTCGACCTTGCCGCCAAGCTGGTGCATCATCACTTGCTGGCCATAGCAAATGCCCAGGATCGGCACGCCGTAGTCAAAAATCTCTTGCGGAGCACGGGGTGACCCCTCGCGCGTCACACTGTCTGGCCCGCCCGAGAAAATCACGGCACGTGGGGCCATTTCCCGCACAAAATCCATCGTGACATTCTGGTAAGGGTGAATTTCGCAATAGACATTCAGTTCACGCAGGCGGCGGGCAATAAGCTGCGTAACCTGGCTGCCGAAGTCGATGATCAGAAGGCGGTCGTGGGATGTCTGGGTCATGTCAGCGCCTTAGGGCAAGCCCGCACATTTCGCAAGAGCGAGGTCCAATTCCGGCGCTGGTTTCGACAAAGTTCACCGCAAAGATCTTTGACACGAGGGTTTTCCACAGGTGGTTCCGGAGGCGCATTTAGACACGGAAGAAGGGGACGCTTTCCAATTCCAGTTTTCACCTTTGGCAGCCGGTTCGCCGGATTGCCGCGCGGCAATGTCGCTTTTTCCCCCAACGTGCCGCAATCCCTATGCTTGCGTTCCGGCAAACCTGTATCAAACGCTCAATCTAACCAACAACACGGGATCTTCTCATGACCGAGGCAAACACCCGGCGCAGGGCAAGAGGTGGCGGTGGCGCTGCCCGCCGTGCCGAGCGGACTGCAGTTCGTATCGAGACCGCGAAATACATCGAACGCAACATTCCGAACTTCGAAATCCTTAACGAAGAGGCGCTGGAGATCATTGAAAACAACGCGGAAACCGTGTTGGAAGAGATCGGTGTAAACTTTGTTGATAACCCTGCCGCTCTGGAACGATGGCGCGACGCTGGTGCGGATATTGACGGTGAACGCGTGCGCATTCCGCGCGGCTTGGCTCGTGAGCTGATCAAAACAGCGCCCAGCGAGTTTACCCAACATGCCCGCAACCCCGAGAAATCGGTCGTGATTGGTGGCCGGAACATGGTTCTGGCCCCGGTTTACGGCCCTCCTTTCGTGCGCGATGCACAAGGCGGCCGTCGTTACGCGACGATGGACGACTTCAACAAGTTCGTGAAACTCGCCTATATGTCCAAGTGGCTGCACCATTCGGGCGGTACAGTATGCGAACCGACGGACATTCCGGTGAACAAGCGCCATCTGGACATGTTGAAGGCGCACATGACTCTGTCGGACAAACCCTTCATGGGTTCAGTGACCGATCCCAGCCGGGCTCAGGATTCGGTTGAGATGTGCGAAATCCTGTTCGGTAAGGAATTCGTTCAGCAAAACACGGTGATGACGTCGCTGACCAACATCAACTCGCCGATGACATTCGACGATGTGATGATGGGCTCACTGGAAGTTTATGCTCGCAACAATCAGGCCTGTATCATCTCGCCCTTTATCGTGGGCGGTGCGATGGCGCCGGTCTCGGTGGCCGGTACTTTGACACAGGTTCTGGCCGAGGTTCTTGCCGGTGTGGCGTACAGCCAGATCGTCCGTCCCGGTGCACCCGCGATATTTGGTGCATTCGTGACCTCGATCGACATGAATTCTGGCGCGCCGACCTTCGGTACGCCGGAAGCTGCGCATATCACCTATGGCGCGGGTCAGTTGGCGCGGCGTCTGAACTTGCCGTATCGGTCCGCAGGGTCTTTCTGTGGCTCGAAACTTCCGGATGCGCAGGCGGCTTATGAAACAGCGAACTCGCTGAATATGGGACTGTTGGCTGGCGTGAACTTCATGTTGCATGCCTGCGGCTGGCTGGAAGGCGGTCTGGTGGCCGACTTCGAGAAGTTTGTTATGGATGCCGACCAGTTGGGTGTTTTGCATTCGCTGGCCAAGGGCGTGGCCTATGACGACAACGCGCAGGCCATGGATGCGATCCGGGAAGTTGGCCCCGGCGGGCATTATCTTGGATGTGCCCACACGCAGGCGAACTTCAAGCAATCTTTCTGGAAGTCCGATCTGCTGGACTACAAGCCATATGAAACCTGGCAGGAAGAAGGCGCACGTGATACGCGGGCTCTGGCCTCTGCGCGGGTTGAACGCCTGCTGGCAAATTACCAGCAACCGCATATGGAACCGGATACAGCTGCAGCGCTGGAAGCCTATATCGCCGAGAAAAAGGCCTCCATGCCGGATGCGTTTTCCTAATTATTGAAGGACTGGGGCGCGGTTGGCTTGATACAGCCGCGCCTCACCCAACAGCGCGATAAGAATGTCGAGATGTCGGACCAGAGAGTATGCGGCATCATCTACTTTGCGCAGTTCATTCACCTCTTTTTCCATCTCAATCAGACGCAGCAGGGCTTGACCTGAACCCGGCAAGGACTCGTATCCCAGAATACGTTGCAGATGCCTGTCCCGGTTGTACTCCCTCGCTCCGAAATTGGCGGCTCTCGCCAACATGCGTGGGCGGTGAAGCATTGAGATCATTGTCATCAGGTCCTGCATCTTATGTGTCCTGTGTCTGAGGGTTTACGGGACCACTTAATGCACAACCTAAGCGGGTGTTGCCTGCGTGACAGCCTCTCCGAACGATGGTTTCACGACTGTTTATCTTTTTGAATCAAATCTGGTTCGTGCCTTGTGAGGTTAACGAACGAGTAACGAATGGACCTCTAGTTAGATTTGGTTAACCCGCAATCCGAGGGCGAAAAGTGACATTTTGTTTTGTCGACGAGGGCAAATAATCATGGAAAACAACATGGCTTTCACCATTCCGGCATGGGTTCCAGAGGGGGCGCAAAGATACCTTGCTCATACCGAAAACGGACGCTCGATCCGCGATATCGCGAGATCGGCAGGCTGCCATGCGTCAACCATCCTCCGGCAAATCCGGCGTATCGAGATGCGCCGCGACGATCCTTTGGTGGATGCCGCGTTGCAATCGCTGGCAGAAACACATTTTTCCATGTCCGACGACACAAACGGGGCGGCCGCGATCGCGGATGAAACAGCCCAGGAAGAGGCGTTCGAAAGAGAGGCATTGCGCATTTTGCGCCGCCTGAGTGAGACTGGTTCGGTTCTTGCCGTGGCTGAAGAAATGGACAAAGCGGTAGTCGTTCGTGACTCCGGCAATGCCGGAGCCACCAGAACCGCAGTCGTCGATTGCGAGATCGCTCAGGCTCTGGCCTTAAAGGACTGGATTTCCTGCGATAATCCCGGTCGAATATCGCGGTACAGGATTTCCGCAGCTGGCCGAACGGCCCTGAGCCACCTGATCGCAAAAGCGGAAAACAAGGCGCGTGTGGGAACCGAAGTCGGCTTTGCCGAAACTCAGTCGTTGTTTCAGGTAAAAACATCGGGTGGGGCGACTGACCGGATCAAGCGCATTCGCTATAGTGCCACGGAAAGCCCGTTGGTTGCCCTTGCACGCAGACGCGACCGCGATGGCAAGCCTTTTCTGGATGAATCGCTTGTCAGCGCCGGAGAGCGTTTGCGCGAAGATTTCGAGTTGGCGCAGATTGGCCCTCAGGTTTCACAGAACTGGGAGCGGTTTCTAACGGCTGGTGGCCGCGGCAGTTATGACAGTGAAAGCCACGGAGGAAAGGGGTCATCCGACGCGCGGGACCGCGTGGCGCGGGCCTTGTCTGATCTTGGCCCCGGACTAAGCGACGTTGCCCTGCGGTGCTGTTGCTATCTCGAAGGGTTGGAACTGGCGGAAAAACGCATGGGCTGGTCAGCACGATCCGGAAAGATTGTTCTGCGGATCGCGTTACAGCGGCTGAAGCGCCACTATCAGGATCAGGCTGAACGCGACCGCATGATAGGCTGAAGGCACAAAAAAAGGCCCGTCAAAACGGGCCTTTCTTCGTCTTGTTAATACTCAGACCAGTTCGGGCTCTGCCGTTGCCTGAAGATGTTTCATCAGGTTTTCGGGCGAAGACACGCCATAGGGATCTTCGGGGCAGTTATCCATCAGGCCAGGTTCTTCGAACCACGCTTCGACAACACCGTCGGCTACGATGGCCGCATAGCGCCATGACCGCATACCAAAGCCCAGATTGTCCTTGTCAACCAACATACCCATTTTGCGTGTGAACTCGCCCGACCCATCCGGAATGACCTTAACGTTGGTCAGACCCTGATCTTGCGCCCATTTGTTCATCACAAAGCTGTCGTTGACAGACATGCAGTAGATTTCATCGACACCCCTGGCAATGAAATCGTCATACCCGTTTTCAAAGCCGGGCAGTTGATATGTCGAGCAGGTGGGCGTGAACGCGCCGGGCAACGAGAACAGGATCACGCGTTTTCCGGCAAAATAGTCAGCGGTGGTCTTGTCTTCCCAACGGAACGGGTTTGGTCCTTCGATTGAGTCATCGCGGACACGGGTGTGAAAGGTCACGTTGGGTAGTATTGCGCCGGATTTCATAGTCAAGCTCCTGTGATTCACCTGTGGATTTGCCGTGACTTAAAACAGTTCTAAACTGCCTTCAATCGACGAAATGCCGCATTCTGAATTAATAAAATTTTCTCATTAGGCATTGAAAACATGCGGTAAAACGGGAACTTGCAATCGCGTTCTTGCTCATGCACGGCGGCGTTGCATAGCGGCTATGCGCTACTGGTGTAACACTGCACATCTGTCTATGTTATGAGCGACAAGATTGACCCAAAGTCAGGAATACTGCCCGTGCGAGATCTGAAGATCCCCGAACAGCGCCACCCGGAGAAAGCGCACCGCCCAGATAATGCGCAGCCCAAGAAACCGAACTGGATCAGGGTCAAGGCACCCGGCGGCAAAGGCTATGCAGATACGCGCCGGATCATGCGCGATAACAATCTGGTCACCGTCTGCGAAGAGGCGGGATGCCCCAATGTCGGCGAATGCTGGAGCCAGGGCCACGCCACCATGATGATCATGGGCGAGATCTGTACCCGTGGCTGCACATTCTGCAATATCGCTACTGGCCGCCCAGACGACCTTGACGCCTTTGAACCCGGCCGGGTGGCACATGCGGTCGAAAAACTTGGCCTGAACCATGTGGTTATCACCTCGGTTGATCGGGATGATCTGAGCGATGGTGGAGCCGAGCATTTTGCGCAGACCATCCGCGCGGTGCGGCACCGCTCTCCCAAAACCACGATCGAGATTCTGACGCCCGATTTTCTGAAATGCGATGCGCATGTTCTGGAAATTGTGGTCCAGGCAAAGCCGGATGTCTTCAATCACAATCTGGAAACAGTACCGGGTCTGTACCCCGAGGTTCGCCCCGGCGCGCGGTACTTCCATTCCCTGCGTCTATTGCAGCGGGTGAAAGAGCTTGATCCGTCGATCTTTACCAAGTCCGGTATCATGGTTGGGCTTGGCGAAAACGAACAGCAGGTGCGTCAGGTCATGGATGACATGCGCGCGGCGGATATCGATTTTCTGACAATTGGCCAGTATCTGCAACCGACACCGAAACACCATGGCGTTGATCGTTTCGTAACACCCGAAGAGTTCGCGTCTTACGAAAAGGCGGCTTACGGCAAAGGCTTTCTGATGGTATCCGCGACACCTTTGACCCGGTCTTCTTATCATGCAGGTGATGATTTTGCCCGGCTGCGCGCGGCGCGTCTAGAAAAGCTGCAAAAAGCGTGACGCCGGACCAGAGCGCGCGACTGACCCTTCTGCGCCACGAGTTGCATCAACATCCTGAACTTTCGGGGCAAGAAAAGAATACCGCAGCGCGGGTGGCTGAACTTGTGCACAAAGCGGGTGCTGACCATGTCTTGACCGGAATTGGTGGGCACGGAGTCGCCGCCGTTTTCGAAAGTGGCCAACCCGGTCCCACCTTGGGCATTCGCTGCGAATTGGATGGGTTGCCGATCCAGGAGTTGGCGGACCATTCCTATGTATCACAGGTCGTGGGCAAAGGGCATTTGTGCGGTCACGATGGGCATATGACAATGGTTCTGGGCGTGGCAGACGGGTTGAAGCATCAACGCCCCATGAAGGGCCGAGTCGTATTGATTTTCCAGCCAGCCGAAGAGACTGGCCATGGTGCAATCGCTTTCCGGGCTGATCCCCAATACGCCGAGGTTGCGCCCGACCTCGTGTTGTCGTTGCACAACTTACCTGGGTTGGAGTTGGGGGCGGTTGAAATTTGTGACGGTCCTGCCAATTGCGCATCACGTGGGATGCAGATTGTTCTGACCGGAAAGACGTCACATGCTGCTGCTCCTCAAGATGGGGTGTCGCCTGCCGGTGCGCTGGCTAACCTGATGCCGGCTTTAAACGCGTTAGGGGGCGGCGGGGATCTTAATGACGATTACGCATTGACCACCGTCACACATGCCACGTTGGGTGAGCGCACGGTCGGAGTAGCACCGGGGCGGGCCGAGCTGTGGGTGACACTTCGCACGGTCACAGACGCGCGAATGGTGCAGCTGATCAGCGACGCTGAATCGTTGGTCCGTGAAATGGCCAAAGCCGAAGGACTGGCGGTCGAAATCAGTTATGACGAAGTGTTTGAGGCTTGTGCCAATCACCCGGAAGCAGTTTCGATCCTGTCCAAGGCCTGCACAGTGCAGGGCGTTTCTTGCAAGTTGGTCGATCAGCCACAGCGGTTTTCAGAAGATTTCGGCCAGTTTGGAAAAAGTGCGAAGGCCGCCATGTTCTGGTTGGGGTCGGGGAGCGACCATCCTCAGTTGCACAACCCGGACTATGATTTCCCGGATGCGCTTATCCCGATTGGGACCGGGATATTTCTTAAGGCCATAGAATCTATGCTCGGAAAAGCCATCTAGGGGCTAATTTTTCATTTTTATTAATAATTACAAGAGGTTGGAGCGAAGTATTCGTACAGCGCGACGTCAACTTTTTCTTCAGTTCAACCATGCTGTTGGTTGGACTGTGACAGATTCTTTATAGTAATCGAAAGAGTTACAACTCGGGTGTCTGGCCCGAAAGGAGCGGCAAATTGCCCGCTCAGCTATTCGTCTGTAAAGCGGACTTTGCCAATATAGGGCAGGTTGCGATTGCGTTGGGCGTAGTCAATTCCATATCCCACGACAAATTCGTCTGGTATCTCAAAACCGATCCAGTCTGATCGGAAATCCACTTCGCGGCGGCTCGGCTTGTCCAGCAGGGCAATGGATTTCAGGCGCGCGGGGTTACGGCTTTGCAGCAACTTGGTGACATGGTTCAACGTATGGCCGGTGTCAACGATATCCTCGACAACCAGCACGTCACGCCCTTCAATTGCGCCGCGCAAGTCTTTGAGAATACGAACTTCCCGGCTGCTCTCCATCGCGTCTCCGTAAGAAGAAGCTTCAAGGAAATCCACCTCGATCGGAAGGTCAAGTTCGCGCACAAGGTCGGCGATGAATACAAAGCTGCCGCGCAGCAGACCCACGACCACCAATTTGTCGGTGTCTTTGAACTCTGCCGAAATGTCGCGACACAGCTCCTCGATTCGAGCAGCGATGGCCTTTGCCGAGATCATCTCATCTATCACATATGCGCGGTCAGTCATCGCAGCCCCCTTGATCTTTGGCGCGCAACATACGACATGACGCGCCATTGTCACCTGCAAATACCGGACGTCATGCCTATCCATTCGGAAACCCGCCAACTGCCTTATACAGCCCAGCAGATGTACGACTTGGTTGCCGACGTGGCCAAGTACCCCCAATTTCTGCCGTGGTGTGCTGCTGCCCGCATTCGCAAGACCTATGCGCTGGAAGAGGCTGAGGTGATGGAGGCCGATCTGGTCATCTCGTTCAAGGTTTTCCGGGAACGTTTTGGCAGCAAAGTAACCCTGTTTGCGGATCAAAAGAAAATCGACACCGAATACCTGGACGGCCCCTTCAAATACATGAAATCCGACTGGCAGTTCGAGGACGCGCCTGAAGGGGGCTGCAACGTCTCGTTCCATGTGGATTTCGAGTTCAAGAATGCGATACTGCAAGGAATAATCGGCGTGGTTTTCAACGAAGCCATGCATCGGATCGTGCGCGCGTTCGAGGCGCGCGCGCAACAACTCTACAGCTAGGTCTTTACCCTTGTCAGGCGCACGCTAGACTATGCGCATGACGGAATTTACAGCATCATTGGCCGCTTTTGCGGCAGGCCCGGTTTCTACGTCGCCTCAGGCAAGAATCGTCACGTCGCTTTCTGTTCTTGACTGGGTCGCTGTGGGCCGGGCAGGCGTGCGCGAACCCGTCTCAGCCACGGTTCGCGACATGATACTGTCCGAGGGCGGGAATCCTCAGGCACATCTCTTTGGCGGCGACTCGGCACCGCTGCGCGGTGCGGCTTTGGTCAACGGCACGGTGTCCCACGC
>NZ_JBXWSG010000036.1:0-34285 GCF_059613305.1 Ruegeria sp. BHSB056
GTCTGCGAGATGAGTGTTTGAATGAGCATATCTTCGGCAATCTCTCCGAAGCCCGAAAGATCATCGAAAACTGGAGGATCGATTACAACACACAGCGACCACACACATCGCTTGGCGGGCTGACCCCAGCCGTTTACGCCAATCTCAACCGTGCAACCCGGCCTGCTTCGCTTGAGCTACGCAAGGGCTCCGCTCAGCAGGCCTTGACCGCAACCTAATCACAAGAAAGAAACAGGAACGGATTCTACATCCAAACGGCCCGGATCAAGGGGCTGGGTCATTCCCAATCCACCGTTCGATTGTTCACCTTGATTGAACCCACATCATGTTCACCGCCAGCTTCCACACTTTTGTCGCCCGCATCCCCGGCGAGTTGTTTCATGATGGCGTCAACGGTTGCTCTTCCTAGAAGATGTATCCCCATGGAGATCATGACTACCCCACCTTCACCTGTCTTTCGAAAATGATCGTTCAAAACTTGGTTCTTCTGAGTGGGCGACATGTCTGGTGTCAATTTGACATGCGAAAAGATTTTGCTGTCCGTCATGGAAAGCTCCTGTGCTTTTGAGATTTTTGATTGTTGTGATGGCGTACAGGCGGGCACAGCTTCGCTTTTCGTAGCGTAGCAGTTCAAACTATATGTGCTCTGTTGGAAGTTGTACGCGACAGCCAATTGCCGCTCTGTACATAGTTAGTGTACCAAAAACTCTTTCAAATGTCAAAAAACACCAAAATAACAATGTCTTGCGAGTTCATTGAAAGAGGGAATCCGCACATTCAACGAAACGGTTTTCTACACGTTTCTACGTCAATCTATGCCGCGTGGTTGCTAGGTGGTTGCTGTAGGCGTGAGAAATTCTCGCCTATTCTTGCTAACCCTTTGAAAAAAGTGGTGAGCCGTGCAGGATTCGAACCTGCGACCCACTGATTAAAAGTCAGTTGCTCTACCAACTGAGCTAACGGCCCACTCTTTTGTTGGATCTTGTCGATCCGTGGCGCTCTTTACGGCAATTTCCCGACCGGGTTCAAGCCCTTAATTTGCGCCTCGTTTCGCTGAAACAACCTGTGTTTCCGGCGACCCGATAGGCGGCCTACTTAGGCAGGTGGCGCAGGGGGGTCAACCCCTTTTTTCACGATTCGACGCGACAGGGTGGATTCATGTTCCGACCGACGCTATATCGCCGCCATGCAACAGAAACTCGATACCGGATTGCCCTTTGTTAAGATGCATGGGCTGGGAAATGACTTCGTCATCGTTGACGCGCGTACGAAGGATGTTTCGATTACCCCGGCACTGGCCCGAGGAATCGGGCATCGGCATTTTGGTGTGGGATTCGATCAGCTGGCCGTAATCGAAAACGGTGCGGCGGACGCGCATCTGGTGTTTTACAATTCGGATGGATCAACTTCGGCGGCGTGTGGCAACGCCACAAGATGCATCGCACGAATGTTGATGGATGAGACGGGCAAATCCCAGCTGACGTTGACAACCGAACGTGGAACACTTTTTGCACTGGACGCAGGTGATGGGCTGACCTCGGTCAATATGGGTCTTCCTCAGTTGGAATGGCACGAAATTCCGCTGGCTGAAGAGATGGACACGCTGGAACTGCCAATCGAGGGCGCCCCGACAGCGACGGGTATGGGCAATCCGCACTGCACGTTCTTTGTTGAAAACGCCGAGGCGATACCGTTGGCCGAGTTCGGCGCGCGCTATGAACACCATCCTTTGTATCCTGCTCGCACCAATGTGCAGGTGGCTCAGGTCGTGGGTCCGGATCACATCCGCATGCGGGTGTGGGAACGGGGCGTGGGCATCACCCTGGCATCAGGGTCGTCATCCTGTGCAACTGCGGTGGCTGCGGCGCGGCGTGGGCTGACGGGGCGAAAGGTGCAGATTGATCTTGATGGGGGAACCCTTTGGGTTGACTGGCGCGAGGATGGTGTCTGGATGACCGGGTCAACCTGTCACGTCTTCTCGGGCACGTTGTCGCCCGAGTTCTTAGGGACGCTGGGATGAACCCGCCTAAATTCACCACATTGGGTTGCCGCCTGAACGCCTATGAAACCGAGGCGATGAAAGAGCTGTCGCAACAAGCCGGACTGACGGATGCCGTGGTGATAAACACCTGTGCCGTCACGGCTGAGGCTGTGCGCAAAGCGCGACAGGAGATTCGGAAACTGCGTCGTGAAAATCCGAACGCCCGGCTGATTGTTACCGGGTGCGCCGCTCAGACAGAACCCGACACCTTTGCGCAGATGGCCGAGGTTGATGCGGTGATCGGCAACACGGAAAAGATGCGGCCAGAAACCTGGAAAGGCATGGCCGCCGACTTTATCGGCGAGACCGAGACCGTTCAGGTCGATGACATCATGTCTGTCACCGAAACGGCCGGGCACCTGATCGACGGGTTCGGCACACGCTCACGCGCTTATGTGCAGGTCCAGAACGGGTGCGACCATCGCTGCACCTTCTGCATCATTCCCTACGGCCGGGGCAATTCGCGCAGCGTGCCTGCCGGTGTTGTGGTGGATCAGATCAAGCGGCTGGTGAATCGGGGCTATCATGAGGTGGTGCTGACTGGCGTTGACCTAACCTCATGGGGGGCCGATCTGCCTGTGCAGCCCAAACTGGGCGATCTGGTGATGCGCATCCTGAAGCTAGTGCCGGATTTGGCTCGCCTGCGGATCAGTTCGATCGACTCGATCGAAGTGGACGAGAATCTGATGCAGGCCATCGCAACCGAACAACGCCTGATGCCGCATCTGCACCTGTCGCTTCAGCATGGCGACGATCTGATCCTGAAGCGCATGAAACGCCGCCACCTGCGCGACGATGCCATTCGATTTACCGAAGAGGCCCGGAAACTGCGCCCCGACATGACCTTTGGTGCCGACATCATCGCAGGTTTCCCGACCGAGACCGAAGCGCATTTCGAGAACTCGCTGAAACTGGTTACCGATTGCGATCTGACCTGGCTGCATGTCTTCCCATATTCGAAACGCGAAGGCACCCCAGCAGCCCGTATCCCGCAGCAGGTGAACGGCAATGTAATCAAGGATCGCGCAGCCCGTCTGCGTGCGGCTGGGGACGTTCAGGTCAAGAAACACCTGTCAGAACAGATCGGCAAAACCCACCGGATCCTGATGGAGAACCCGCATATGGGGCGGACGGAACAATTTACCGAAGTTACGTTCAATGCACCCCAGCCCGAAGGTCAGATCGTAACCGCCCGAGCCATTGGGGCGAATGATCACAGTTTGGTTGTCTGAAGTTCCTCAGCCTCACCTTCTGCGGCAAGCAATTCTTCCATGAATACGCTTATCAGCTGCGCACGCCCGTCAACCCCGGCTTTGGCATAGATCGAGGCGGTCTGCGCGCGCACAGTTCCTACGGCCCGCCCCCGGATGCGCGCGATGTTTTCGTTATCCAGCCCTTTCAGAACCAAGAGCCCCACGTCACGCTCGGCGGTGGTAAGTCCCCAACGGTCGAAGAACGTGTTGATGACGACGTTCATTTCACCCTGCGCGGCCTGTAGGCCAAGCTTGGTCTGTTCCACCCTTGCCAGCAGGCTTCGAAGTTCAATCATGAAAAAGACAATTCCGGCAAGCAGAACAAATGCGACAAAAGCCTCAAGACTTACATGAGAAGGCCCCTCGCCTTCCTTCAAATCCAGAGCGACGTCGCCAAGGTAAAACACTACGCAAAGTACCTGAACAACGATCATTATCGACATAAGTACAGCCCGGTGAGCGTCTGCATCGCCGGGCCGCCAATGGCTGCTGATCCATTTGATCATTTGGTTGACCAATCCTCAGGTATATTCTTCCGCCCTGTTATCATAGCTTTTGCCAAAGCGACACCTGTTCGCCTCTGATCAATGACAACCCCGGCAACATGCAGCAGAACAGACAGCATCAGCCAGTTGAAGGCCAGTTCGTGCAGGTCTTCGACCCATTCGATGCCAAAGAACCGAACCGTCCCCATCATGATCCCTGTCACACACAAAGCCAGCAGTGTCGCCCAGAGGTTATAGACCATAAGGGCCCCCAAAGGGTTGTGTGAAAGGTGCACGCTTTGGTCACCCCGCCCCATGTCGCGCAGGTGGTTGAGTGCCGAACGGGGGCTGAAAGGGAAGGCTGCAAACCTGGCAAAAGCCGGACCCGTTAACCCCCAAAGCAACCGCAACAAGACCAAAGCCAGCACGACATAGCCCACATATTCGTGGAACGCGCCCTCGGGATTAGAAATCGCCGCGTTGATCAGAACGCACAAGGCTACGACCCAGTGAACCAACCGGACCAAAGGATCCCAAACCTGAACTTCGTGGGCGCCTGTGCGCCCACGAAGGGAGAATTGTGTTTCAGACATTCCGGTTACTGGTCCTCAATCTTGACGACTTTGCCGCTTGCGGGGTCGACGTAAACCTCGGCCAGTTGACCATCCTTGACGACATAGGCTTCGATCTTGCCGTCTTCCGTCTCGATTTTGCGGACATCGAATCCCATGCCCGTCAGCGTTTGCCGAATTTCGGCTTCGGACTTTCCAAGCTCGGCATCGGGTGCGAGATCCAGTGCCAATACCGGCGTTGCAAATAGAATTGAGGCAAAAAGAATAGGAAGTTTCATTGTCGTGACTCCGTGTTTCAGACAAACGGCAGTTGATCAGCCGTTGTGGCTGATGTGCGCCTGTGAAGCTGTCCAATCCATTGACCCGGCGCTTATTTCGGTCAAATAAGCGCGCGCTGATGGAGGTTTGGAAAAAGAAAACCCCCGCAACCTGACGGCGCGGGGGCTGATTTAGTAAGATCCGGTAGGACGGATCGGATCAATCTTCCTTGCGGAGTTTGCCCTTGTGCGGCGCCCAGAGGCGCTTGTTGACCAGGTACAGCAGCACCGACAGAACGGTCAGGAAGATGACACCGACAAAGCCTGCGTTCTTACGGTCTGTCAGCTTTGGCTCGGCCGCCCACATCAGGAATGCGGCAACATCCTCGGCCATATGCTCGACCGTGTTCGAGTGCCCGTCCGCAAACTCGACCTGCTCGTCAGCCAGCGGAGGCGCCATCGAAATCCAGCCGCCGGGGAAGGCCTTGTTTTCGTAGAGGACAGTTCCAGCCTCTTCCTTCTCTTTACCGGTGTAGCCGTCCAGCAGTGAAGCGATGTATTCAGCACCGCCCATGCCTTTGACCAGCTGATTGATGCCAGTACCTTTCGGACCATGGAAGCCCGCACGGGCTTTTGCCATCAGGCTCAGGTCCGGTGCACCGACGCCGGTATTGGCCGGGAAGTGGTCGGTCGGAATCGCCGGGCGGAAATCGTCCAGCTCGGGGTCGAACACTTCGAAGTTGCCCGCTGCATAAGCGATCACTTCTTCTTCCGAATAGCCCAGCGCTTCCAGATCGCGCAGGGGCACATATTTCAGGCCGTGGCAGGCCGCGCAGACCTCGGTATAGATCTGAAGGCCGCGTTGCAGCTGGTGCTTGTCCCAGGTGCCGAAGGGGCCTTCGAACGAGAAGGCGAAATCTTCGATATGCTGTTCACCGCCACCTGCCGCGAAGGTCGAGGCGGGCGCAAGGGCCAGAGCAAACGCGGCGCCGATTGCAAGTTTCTTGAACATGTTTCCGGTCCCTCTTCTTACTCGGCCGGCGTGGCGTCGGCGTCAGCCTTGCCATAATGCGCGTTGAAGTCTTCTTCGATGGTCTCGGGCTGTGCCAGAGGTTTCTCGATCACACCGAGGATCGGCAGGATCACGAAGAAATAGGCGAACCAGTAGGCGGACGCGATCAACGACCAGGTCGCATAGGGCTCTTCCGCGGGCATCGCACCCAGCCACATCAGGGCAAAAAAGTCGATGATCAGCAGGTAGAACCACCATTTGAACATCGGACGGTACTTGCCCGAACGCACGCTCGAGGTGTCCAGCCAGGGCGCCAAGGCCATGGCCAGGATCGCGCCAAACATCGCCAGAACACCAAAGAACTTGGCGTCAACGATGCCACCGGTGATGAAGCTGGCGAACTGAACGACCCAGACTTCGCCGGTAAAGGCACGCAGGATCGCGTAGAACGGTAGGAAGTACCATTCAGGCACAATGTGAGCAGGCGTAACCAGCGGGTTGGCTTCGATATAGTTGTCCGGGTGACCCAGATAGTTCGGCATGAAACCGACAACAGCCCAGAACACGACCAGGATCACGGCCAGCGCGAACAGGTCCTTGATCACGAAATACGGCCAGAACGGCAGCGTGTCTTTCTTCGCCTCGTCCTTCGAGCCGCGACGTACTTCAACTCCTGTGGGGTTGTTGTTGCCCGTGGTGTGGAAGGCCCAGATGTGCACCACGACCAAAGCCGCGATGATGAACGGCAGCAGATAGTGCAGCGAGAAGAAGCGGTTCAGCGTGGCGTTGTCCACCGCGGGTCCGCCCAGCAGCCAGGTCTGGATCGCGTCACCCACAAACGGAATGGCACCGAACAGACCGGTGATCACAGTCGCACCCCAGAAGGACATCTGACCCCATGGCAGAACATAGCCCATGAAGGCGGTGCCCATCATCATCAGGTAGATCAGCATACCGACGATCCACGTGATCTCGCGCGGGGCTTTGTATGAGCCATAGAACAAGCCGCGGAAGATGTGGATGTAGACCGCAACAAAGAACAGCGATGCGCCATTCATGTGCAGGTAGCGGATGAAGTAACCGCCATTTACGTTGCGCATGATGTGTTCGATGCTGGCAAATGCCATGTCGACATGCGGCGTATAGTGCATCACCAGAATGATACCGGTGACAATTTGCAGCGCCAGGCAGAACGCCAGAACGATGCCCCAGATCCACCACCAGTTCAGGTTCTTGGGGGTCGGGATCATGAGGGTGTCATACAGCAGGCCAACAATCGGCAGGCGGCTGTTCAGCCATTTCTCGCCGTTTGTCTTCGGCTCGTAATGATCGTGGGGAATTCCGGACATAAGTTTGGGTCTCCCTTAGCCGAGTTTGATTGTGCCGTTGTCCACCCACTCTGCGGGCGGAATGGGCAGGTTCTCAGGCGCGGGGCCTTTGCGGATACGACCGGCAAGGTCGTAGTGTGAACCGTGGCAAGGGCAGAACCAGCCACCGAAGTCGCCTGCATCACCCAGAGGCACACAGCCGAGGTGGGTGCAAACACCCATCTGGACGACCCATGCACCCGGCGCTTCGCCTTCCGGCGACGGCATCACACGGTTTGCGTCGGTCGCAGGGGCATCGGCGCTCAGGTTAAAGTTGCGGGCCAGCGGATCGGGCAGCGCATCAACACCTTCGGCGTCCTGTTTCTGAGCTTCCTGAATCTCGGCACCGGTGCGGTGACGGACAAAGACGGGTTTTCCCAACCATTTGACGGTCAGCTGCGTACCCGGCTCAACACCGCTCACATCCACACGGATCGAGGACAGCGCCTGAACGTCTGCCGATGGGTTCATTTGGTTGATCAGGGGCCATACGGCTGCACCCGTTGCAACGACACCTGCGCCGCCAGCGACGTAGTACAGGAAATCTCTGCGGGTGCCTTCGTGGTCTTCTGCGTGGGACACGAGGTTATCTCCGATTGTCTGGCGCCCGCGGACGGGCAAATAGCTCGCGCACCGCACGAATGCGGTGTCTTAACCGCGCTTACTATCGGGGAGAATAGTGTTCGTCCAGCGTTCATAAACGCGCAATACGCCGCATGTGTCGTTTCCAGCAGCTGCGGAGAGTGTTTTTTGGTGAATCTCACGTGCGACTTTGTCGGCAACTTCGATTCATGCGTCATTGATTCGCTTTCGCACCCCGCCTTCCGCCACCCGGGTTGGGTATTTGAAGCCTGTCCTGGGTGCCGATGATTTGCGCCCAAAAGGTACATAATCAAGACTTCGAAACGGGGATTGTTTTCAGCAAAAACATACTCGCTAAATAGATGATTTAAATTACAAATTGCACGCGCCTCACCTGTTGCACTTTCCGCGCGAATAAAGGACAGCGCAAAAGGCGTGCGAACTCCTGCAAGGAGACCCCAATGTCAAAGATCATTCTGGCCGCTGCCTTGTGCACAATGGCCCTGCCCTCTCAGACCCTTGCCGCGGGCGACCCCGCGAAAGGTGAGGCGATATATAACCGTTGTTCTTCGTGTCATGCGATCATCAAGGATGGTGAAGTTCTGGTCAAAGGTGGAATCACCGGCCCGAATCTGTATGGCGTCGTCGGTCGCGTGGCCGGGTCCGAAAACGATTATCGCTATGGCAGCGAGCGCCTGCCGATCGGCATGTTCACGGATGACATGATCCGTGCCGGCGAAGCGGGTCTGGTCTGGACCGAGGAAAACATCGTTGCTTATGCGCAGGATCCGATCGGCTTCATCAAGGAATTTCTGGATGACGAAACTGCCCGTCCGAACATGAGCGTCAAACTCAAGACCGGTGCAGACGATATCGCCGCTTATCTGGCGACCTTCAGCCCCCAGTAAACCCGACGCCTGATGCTGGTTAAGCCTTGTGCATCAAGGCGGCCAGCCGGGCGATTTCACTGCCAAAGCCAGAGGACACCTGATCAGCGGCAGCATTTCGCGCACCTTCGGGTTTGTTTTGACCAAGCTTCCACGTGCCCTGAATATCTTCAACCTGCATGCGGCACGAAACGATCATGCGCATCATCTTGTTCAGCGCGTCCGAGGACATTTTTGCCGTGACCCATGGGGCCTTGGGCAGCAGCCGCTTTTCGTAGAATGCAGATTGGCGGTCAAGTACGTCACGCAACTCGTCCTGCGGGCGTAGCTCAAGCTTCCCGATCAGGTGTACGGCGACATAATTCCATGTCGGAACCTGATCTTCGACACCGTACCAATCGGGCGAAATATATGCATCCGGCCCCTGCACCGCGATCTTTGCGCGCTGCGGTTCGTGCAGCGCACGCACGACAGGGTTCGAGCGCACAAGATGCAGGTCAGCCATTGATCCGTCTTCGGACAGTAGAAACGGGACGTGGCTTAATAACGGCGCTTCTTCCGCAGAGAGTGCCAGAACGCCAAACGCCCGGTCGCGGGCGAATTCAACATGCCGGGCTCGATCCTCGGCGCGGAAAGCGGGGTTAGGGTGCATGAATGTCCTCCTGTCAAATCTCTTGCAGCGTCGGACAGTTCTTGGCAAGGTCCGCCTCGTTCTCAGGGCGGGGTGGAATTCCCCACCGGCGGTATGCGGGCCACGACCCGTAAGCCCGCGAGCGGCCCCGGTTTACGGGGTGTCAGCAGATCTGGTGAGACGCCAGAGCCGACGGTCAAAGTCCGGATGAAAGAGAACGTGCAAGCCGCGCCGGTGAACCGGCGCGCCTGCTCGTGATCGCCTTGGGTGACGTGTCATGCCGGGCTGGCAGCGAAAAGTGGGAACCGGTTCTCGCGACTGCCAGCAGGCCACCAAACTGAAAGGAGATCATGATGACACACACCCGCTATGCTTTTGTCAAAGCCAACTGGCATTCCGATATTGTTGACCGCGCGCTCGACGGCTTCTTCGAACTCGTCCCCTCGGAACAAGTCGATGTCTACGACGTTCCCGGCGCGTTCGAGATGCCCCTGCTGGCCCGTGATCTGGCCCGGACCGGGCGCTATGCCGCCGTCGCCTGCGCTGCCTTTGTCGTTGATGGCGGCATCTACAGGCACGATTTCGTTGCGCAGGCCGTGGTCGATGGCCTGATGCGCGCCGGGCTTGATACAGGGGTTCCTGTCCTGTCGGTCTCGCTGACCCCGCACCAATATCAGGAAACCGATCATCACAATGCGATCTACCGCACCCATTTTGTACATAAAGGGCGCGAAGCTGCTCAGGCTGCGCTGATGATCTCGGAAACCCGTGCGAAAGTCGCGCAGGCCGCCTGATCTTCATCTTTTCGAAAATACTCAAAAATGCGCCGCCCGACGGGCGGCGTTCAAACCGTCAACGGCCAAATCCGCTTGAGGCCAGGGGCCTTGCCCGCTAATCACGATCCGCAAAGGAGCACGCCCCATGTCGATGAACAGCTTTGGCCATCTTTTCCGCGTCACCACCTGGGGTGAAAGCCATGGGCCCGCCTTGGGCGCCACTGTCGACGGTTGCCCGCCGGGCGTTGCGATTGACGAGGCGATGATCCAGCACTGGCTGGACAAGCGCAAACCGGGGCAAAACAAGTTCACAACGCAGCGGCGCGAACCGGATCAGGTCAAGATCCTTTCTGGCGTGTTCGAAGGCCAAACTACAGGCACGCCCGTGCAACTGATGATCGAAAACACCGATCAGCGCTCGAAAGACTACGGCGATATCATGGACAAGTTCCGCCCGGGGCACGCCGATATCACCTACTGGCAGAAATACGGCATCCGCGATTATCGCGGGGGTGGGCGCAGTTCAGCCCGGGAAACCGCGTCGCGCGTGGCCGCGGGTGGACTGGCGCGCGAGGCCATCCGGCAGATCGCGCCGAATGTGCAGATCACCGGCTACATGACCCAGATCGGTCCGCACAAGATCGACCGCGCCAAATTCGACTGGGCGCAGATTGAACAGAACCCGTTCTGGACGCCTGATGAACAGGCGGCTGGGGATTGGGCCACCTATCTGGATGACCTGCGCAAATCCGGCAACTCGGTCGGTGCCGTGGTCGAGGTTGTGGCACGCGGTGTCCCGGCAGGGCTTGGGGCGCCGATATACGCCAAGTTGGACACAGATCTTGCCGCCGCGATGATGTCGATCAACGCCGTTAAAGGCGTCGAAATCGGCGAAGGCATGGCTGCCGCCGAACTGACTGGTGAAGCCAATGCAGACGAAATCTTCATGGGTCAGAATGGTCCGCAATACAGCTCAAACCACGCAGGTGGGATTCTGGGCGGCATCTCGACCGGGCAGGACATTGTCGTGCGCTTTGCGGTCAAACCGACCTCTTCGATTCTGACCACCCGCAAGACCATTACAAAATCCGGTGAAGAGACCGAGATCATCACCAAGGGCCGTCATGACCCCTGTGTTGGCATCCGCGCTGTCCCTGTCGGTGAAGCGATGATGGCCTGTGTCATCCTGGACCACCTGCTGTTGCACCGTGGTCAGATCGGAGAAAACCGTGGACGGATCGGCTGATCTGCGCGCGCGTTTGCGTACTATTGTCGCGCAACGCATGGAAACTGACCCGGCCCATGACCTGGCCCATCTGGATCGTGTTTGGACCAATGCTCAGGCCATTGCAGACGCTCAGGCGGACATGCCCGTCCTGTTGGCAGCCTGTTATCTTCATGATCTGGTCAACCTACCCAAGAATGACCCGAACCGACTGTTTGCCTCACGCCAGTCAGCGGTTGAATCAGGGCCTATTCTGGCAAAACTGGGCTTTTCCGACGATCAGGTTCAGGCCGCGCAACATGCGATAGCGGCCCATAGCTTTTCGGCCAACATCCCGCCTGAAACGCTTGAGGCCCGGATTCTGCGGGATGCGGATCGCCTTGACGCCTTGGGGGCCATCGGGATTGCGCGCACATTTTCTGTATCGGGTGCTTTGGGTCGTGTCCTTTATGATCCGGCTGACCCATTCGCAGAGGCGCGCCCGCTGGACGATCTGCGGTATTCGATTGATCACTGGAAGGTCAAACTGCTGACCCTGCCGGACGATATGCTGACGGATGCCGGCAAGCAGATTGCGCAGGCGAGGGCGGGCCGGATGTTTCAGTTCCTTGAGGATTTTGCAGCGGAAATCGGCGCATCGATCCCAAACTCGTGGACCATCACCTGATCCACCCCGTTGATCTTTTTTCTGCAAAGGCGCAGGGTCGCGCCGATGACAAAACCCTTAACATCGCATCGACCTTTGCTGGCTGTGGCGCTGAAGCTTGGCGCGCTGTTCCTTTTCACGTCGATGTCGGCGCTGGTCAAAGCCTTATCTGACGAGTTCCCGCCGGGCCAACTGGTGTTCTTCCGGTCCCTGTTTGCTATTCCGGTCATCATTCTGTGGCTGATCGCGCGCCGAGAGCTTGCGCAAGGCTTTGTCGTCAAGAAACCCATGGGTCATTTCTGGCGCGGTGTTCTGGGCACCAGCGCCATGGGGCTGACATTCACCGGCCTTAGCCTGCTGCCGCTGCCCGAAGTCACTGCAATCGGTTACGCCACACCGATTTTCACCCTGATTTTGGCCGCAGTGATGCTGGGCGAGCGCATCCGCATGATTCGCATCGGTGCCGTGGCACTTGGGTTGTTGGGCGTGATGATCATGATCTGGCCCCGACTTGGCACCACTCAGATGGAAACGGCTGCGACCATCGGGGCGCTGTGTGTACTGGGTGCGACCTTTGCCCGGGCCTTCGTGCAGATCCACATCCGACAACTGGTCAAGGTCGATCACCCTGCTGCAATCGTGTTCTATTTCTCGCTGACAGCGACGCTGCTATCAGCCCTGACGGCCATCTGGGGATGGACAATGCCAACTCTGACTCAGGCTCTAATACTGATCACCATGGGGTTAATTGGCGGAGTAGCGCAGATTTTGGTCACGTCCTCGTATCGCTTTGGACAGGCATCGATGCTGGCACCTTATGACTATGCAACAATGCTCTTTGCGATTGTGATCGGTTATTTCGTGTTTGATGAATTGCCTACCGTTGCGATCCTGATCGGGGCCGCATTGGTGATCGCAGGCAATGTTGTTGTGATCTGGCGCGAACACCAGCTTGGGCTGGAGCGTGGCAAGGCGCGTTCTGTCACGGACCCCAAAGCGTGACTTTACCTTTTGCATTCTTTCCCTAGGTTGGGCCGGACAATCAAAGAGGTTCCCCAATGAGCGACGCGCAGGATCACAAGGAAAAGATGCAAAAGGTGCAGGCCCAGCACCGCAAGAAGGTGTCCGAGGCTGTTGATCCCGAACGCGGCCTTGTTCTGATCAATACCGGGAAGGGCAAAGGTAAGTCATCTGCGGCCTTTGGCGTTGTCATCCGCGCGCTTGGTTGGGGTCAGAAGGTTGCCGTGGTTCAGTTCATCAAGGGCAAGTGGAAAACCGGCGAGCGTCGTTTCTTCGAAGAACGTGATCTGGTCACCTGGCACACGATGGGTGAGGGGTTTACCTGGGATACACAAAACCGCGAACGCGACATTGCAGCCGCCAATGCCGCCTTCGACAAGGCTTGCGCCCTTATGGCAAGTGGCGAATACGATCTGGTGGTTCTGGACGAGATCAACATCGCGCTTCGCTATGAATATCTCTCGGTCGAGCAGGTGATAGACGGGCTGAACGCGCGTTCGGACAAGACGAGTGTGTTCCTGACGGGCCGCGACGCGCCGCAGGCGTTACGTGATTATGCAGATCTGGTCACCGAAATGACCGAAGAAAAGCATCCGTTCCAGGCGGGAATCAAAGCCCAGCGCGGGGTGGATTTCTGAACCTTGCAACAGCGCAGCCTAAACTGCTGCGCTGCTATCCTCTGCCGCTTCGCACAGTTTCAAAGATATATCGCAACGACTTGCGTTGATGGGCTGTGCCTTGTGTGCGGGCTTCTTCAGCGGTTGCTGTGTCCCGGTTCTGGCGGTCGGCATAGGCGCAATAGTCGCCTTCGCAACAATTGCACCCGCACGCAACCAGCGCATCATGCCGGGCCATGATTTCGTCAAGCGTGTCTGTCATCTGTGACCTCACCCCGCGCTGGGATAAATCTGACGAATTCAGTCAGCTTTTTCAAGTAAATTCACCCGACCGGTCGATGCGCTTCTCTGCTCTGAGCCGCCGATTTCCAAAACAGGCAGCTCAGCTTTTTCGGTTGTATTTGGACAAAGTTGCCAGTGCTGAGGCACAGTGCTCAGGCAGCGACTTCCTGCTCGGGCGCGCTGAGCGAGATGACGAGAACCACAGCCGCACCGTTCAGCCAGTAGAACGCCGCATCCAATCCTGAAAACCCCAGTACACTGGGTGCAAACAGAAAGGTGATGCCGACAATCAGGTCCACGGCCAGGTGAAATTTGTAGGGTAGAACGCGCCAAATTCCCAAATGATGGTCGGTCAGAACCGTCAGGACAAAGGCGGCGACGCCGGTGACTACCGAAAACCACAGCGCCAGCGGGTTGGATTGACCCAATTCCAGCAGGAATGGCAGTGTCATCAGGGCAATGGCAACCGGGTAGTCCAGATACGCGTGGACAGAGCGGGTAACGAAACGCAGGGACATAAGATTTTCCTCTTTTCAATCAGTGATGAAAGAAAGATAGAAAGCCTGACCCGAACGCTGAATTCTCGATCGTTTCAAAAATCTTGCAGATCGTACAGAATTCTTGGCGCTTTAGTGCATGGACCTGTATGCGGCTGGTGACAAGCCGACCTGCTTCTTGAAAACACGGGAGAACGCGGCCTCAGAGGCATATCCAACTTCGGCTGCTGCATCTGCGACGTTCCATCGTGCCTCTGTAAGGCCATGGCACGCAATCTGCATGCGCCAGTCGGTGAGGTATTGCATCGGCGTCGTGCCCATCTTCTGGGCAAACAACTGAGAGAAGGCTGTGCGCGACATGCCGGATTCGCGTGCCAGTGCCGCAACGCTCCAGTCTTGCGCTGGCGCTTGGTGGAACGCCGTCAAAGCGCGTGAGATGCGCGTATCCGCAAAGCCCGCAAGGGCGGTGTCCTGCGGGCTTTGCCGTTCCAGATAGGTTCGGATCGCCTGCGCAAACAGAACTTCGGACAGCTTCAGGGCAATCAGATCGCCGCCAATACGGGCTCCGGTCACTTCGGATCCGATCATACGCAGGGTCGATTCCATCCACGATCCGGCCTCTTCACCATAATTCTCGATCAGGATGTAGGGCGGTAGGCGGTCGATCAGCATATGCCCGGTGCCTTTTCGCCCTGCTTGGCCGGTGAAAGAAAAATGACCGCAGATCAGTTGCGTGTCCCGGTCCTCGTCTGCACCGCCATAGACAAGGACGCCATCGCCCTTGTAGCCGGCAATCTCAAGAACCTGTTCCAGAGGAAGCGCATCCGGTGGCCTGACCTCGGCACACAACAACGCATGTGGCGCCCCATGAGGGATCAGGATCAGATCCCCCTGTCGCAGCCTCAACGTTTCTCCGGTGGATGAGACATGGACCTTGAGCTCACCCCGTTGAACAAAATGAAACCGCGCGACGTTTTCGAATTCCGGCACCTGAATACCAAATGGTGGTGTGAACGAGGTGCGGAAGTAGAACGTGCCACGCAGGGACAGACGGGTGAGAATATCGCTGAGAAGGTCCAACATGCGGTGAAGATACGGGAACTGATCCGATCGTCCAGATCACGGAACGCTTTGCACGACAATTTGCACGATCTGCAACAAAAAACCCCGCCGAAGCGGGGTTTTGCTAGTTATTACGAGCGGACCAGCTTTTCGTAATCTTCTGCGATTTCGCGGGTCAGGTCGCCGACTTCGAAAGTGTAATCGCCGATTTGCCCGACCGGAGTGACCTCGGCCGCGGTTCCGGTCAGCCAGCACTGTTCGAAATCAGCCATTTCTTCGGGCTTGATGCGCCGCTCATGCACAGTGATGCCTTTATCCTTCAGCATCTGTATGACGGTCTGGCGGGTGATGCCGTTCAGGAAGCAATCCGCCAGTGGGGTGTGAACCTCTCCACCCTTGACGAAGAACACGTTGGCACCTGTTGCTTCGGCCACGTAACCACGCCAGTCCATGAACAGCGCGTCCGAGCATCCCTTGGCTTCGGCCTTGTGCTTGGAAATGGTGCAGATCATGTAGAGGCCCGCCGCCTTGGCGTGAACCGGGATGGTTTCCGGGCTGGGGCGTTTCCATTCGGCGATGTCCAGTTTTGCGCCTTGCATCTTGGCGTCGCCGTAGTAGGCGCCCCAGGGCCAGACCGCGATGGCCATCCGTACCGGGTTGCGGGCCGACGCCACACCCATGTCTTCGCCAGACCCGCGCCAGACCAATGCGCGGACATAGGCATCCTGAAGGCCACTGGCTTTCAGGGTCTCTTCCTTGGCCGCTTCAATCTGATCGACGGTGTAAGGCATCGGCATGTCCAGCGCCTCGGCGCTGGCGATAAGACGTTCGGAATGTTCGCGGCTTTTGAAGATCTTGCCGTTGTAAGCGCGCTCCCCCTCGAACACGGATGAGGCATAGTGCATTGCGTGGGTCAGAATATGCACATTGGCATCGCGCCAGGGCACCAGCTTACCATCCATCCAGATGACACCGTCACGATCATCATACCCCGCCATGCGAAACCTCCTGAACCGGGTTAAATTTCCGATTGTTGCGCTACTTAGGTCCGATGTGGACACAATGTTGCGCAAAAACTGCGATTCGATACCGCTCTGCCCTTGGAATGTCAATAACGCTGACATAAAGTCAAACCCGAGTAACGAATGAGGCATGATATGTCCGAAATCCGCCCAGCCCCGCGATATGGGGGTGAGAGCCTGTTGTTTTTGACGGATGAACAGTTGCGGCAGGGGATCGAGGCCATGTTCTTCGCCTATCGCGGCTTTACCGCGGATCCTGATCGTATCCTGTCCGAGATGGCCTATGGCCGCGCCCATCACCGTGCGATCCATTTTATAAACCGTGCGCCGGGAACTACGGTGAACAACTTGCTGGCGATCCTCGGGGTGACAAAACAGTCTCTGAACAGGGTTCTTCGGACATTGATCGAGGATGGTCTGGTGGAAAGCCGGGTCGGAACCGTGGACAAACGCGAACGGCACCTATTTCTGACGGAAAAGGGCGAAACGTTGGAGGCCACGTTGTCAGATGCGCAACGAACAAGAATGCGCGCGGCTTTCAAGGATGCCGGTCCCGAAGCTGTGGCAGGGTTTCGCAAAGTGCTTGAAGCAATGATGGATGCTGATATGCGTCATGCCTATACGAAATTGCGGGATACGAGTTCATGAGCGAAATGGATGCCCATCTGCTGATTGTTGATGATGACGAACGCATTCGCGATCTGCTCAAGAAATTCCTGATGCGAAACGGGTTTCTGGTGACAGCAGCACGGGATGCGGCTCATGCGCGGCGGGTTCTGTCGGGATTGGATTTCGACATGATCGTCATGGATGTGATGATGCCGGGCGAAGATGGCGTCAGTCTGACCAGATCACTGCGTGACACCCATACGACACCGATCCTGTTGCTGACCGCCAAGGGCGAGACCGAGCATCGGATTGCGGGGCTTGAAGCCGGGGCGGATGATTATCTCGCCAAACCTTTCGAGCCGAAAGAGCTGTTGCTGCGGATCAATGCGATCCTGCGTCGAATGCCGGAAACCCCGGCCGAAGAAACAGCGGCGAAGATCCTGCATCTCGGCCCCATCCGGTATGACATTGAACGTGGTGAGATGTGGCAGGGCGAAATGCCGGTCCGCCTGACCGCGACCGAAAGCCAGTTGATGAAAATATTCTCGGCCCAACCCGGCGAGCCGATCAGCCGTGCAAAACTGGTCGAAGATCTGGGCCGGGACAAAGGTCAGGCACAGGAACGTGCCGTGGACGTGCAGATAACCCGCCTGCGCCGGAAGATCGAACAGGACCCGAAACAGCCCCGGTATCTGCAGACAGTCCGGGGCGCGGGCTATATGCTGGCGCCCGATTGAATGGGCCGCTGCGCGGCGATTAATGCCTTCGGCGAGGATATTTTTAGCCAGATGAAGATGGGATCCCGATGAAAACCGCCCTTTTGACACATGCCGATTGCCTTGGACATGTCACACCCCAGGGTCATCCGGAACAGGTGGCGCGGCTGGAGCATATCCTGCACGCGCTGGAAGGGCTGGATCTTAAGCGCGTGACCGCTCCGCTGGCGGCAGACGATGATTTGCTGCGTGTTCATCCCGAAAACCATATCCGCGACATCAGATCGTCGCGCCCTTCTGACGGGTTTGCGCAAATTGACGGGGACACCTTCATGTCACCGGGTTCACTTGATGCGGCCTATCGCGCGGCGGGTGCGGCGGTGCGGGCCGTTGATCTGGTTTTGGGCGGTGAAGCGTCGAACGCCTTTTGTGCCATTCGCCCACCGGGGCACCATGCCGAAGCCGAGAAAGCCATGGGGTTCTGCCTGTTTGGCAACGCGGCGCTTGCTGCGAAACACGCACTGGATTACCACGGGCTGAAGCGGGTCGCAGTGGTCGATTTCGACGTTCATCATGGCAACGGCACGCAGGACCTGCTGTGGGATGAAGATCGGGCCCTTGTGATCACAAGCCAGCAGATGCCTTTATGGCCCGGATCCGGCCGCCCGGACGAGGCAGGCGCTTACGATAACGTTCTGAACATCCCGCTGGCCCCGGGCACCGGCGGGCCTGAGATGCGTTCCGCCTATGAAACGCAGGCCTTTCCGCGCTTGCGGGCGTTCCGGCCGGAACTGGTCATCATATCAGCCGGGTTCGATGCGCATCAGGACGATCCGCTGGCCAACCTGAACTGGTCGACCGGTGATTTCGCCTGGATCACGGCAGAGCTGTGCGGGATTGCCGATGAGGTGTGTCAGGGCCGTATCGTCTCGACTCTGGAGGGCGGGTATGATCTGAACGCACTGGCCGAGGCGACACGCGCCCATGTGGAAGAACTGATGAAGGTAGCACGATGACCGATACCCCAGTTGAGCAGATGACATTCGAGCAGGCCATGAAAGAGCTTGAGACCGTGGTTGGTCAGCTTGAGCGCGGCGACGTGGCGCTGGATCAGTCGATTGCGCTTTATGAACGCGGGGCCGCTTTGAAAAAGCGTTGCGAGGACGAGTTGAAGCGGGCCGAGGAAAAAGTGGCCGCGATCACTCTGGACGCGAATGGTCAACCGACCGGGACAACACCTGTCGAAGGTCAGTAAATGTTTCAGGAAAGACTGGCGCAGGACGCGGCGCGCCTTCAGGTTCATTTTGACCTGATTTTGGGTGCGCTGGACGATCTGGATGTGACGCGGGCAATGGCCTATGCCACCCGTGGCGGTAAACGGCTGCGCGGGTTTCTGGTTCTGGAAAGTGCGCGCCTGCACCAAATCAACGAGCCCCGCGCGATCTGGCCCGCGACCGCGATCGAGGCCCTGCACGCCTATTCGCTGGTTCACGACGATCTGCCCTGCATGGATGACGACGATCTGCGGCGCGGACGTCCCACGGTTCATGTGAAATGGGATGAAGGCACGGCTGTACTTGCCGGAGACGCGCTGCAGACGCTGGCCTTTGAGCTGTGCTCCCGGCCCGAGGTTGGAGATGCAGAAGTTCGCGCGGATTTGGCGCTGACACTGGCCAGGGCAAGCGGTGCGCAAGGTATGGTTTTGGGGCAGGCGCTTGATATCGCGGCGGAAACCGCTTCTGAGCCTCTGACGCTGAATGCGATAACACGGCTTCAGGGCGGCAAAACGGGCGCTTTGATCGAATGGTCCGCCTGTGCGGGTGCGCGTCTGGCAAAAGCGGATCCAGAGCCCTTGCGCCAATATGCCCGAGCCCTTGGTCTTGCTTTTCAGATTGCAGACGACATCCTTGATGTTGAAGGTGATGCTGCAAAGGCAGGCAAACGTCTTCAGAAAGATGCGGATGCGGGAAAGGCCACTTTCGTATCGCTTCTGGGTTTGGATACTGCCAGAACCCGCGCCAGTGAACTTGTTGATCAGGCCTGTGCCGCACTGGACGGGTATGGCCCGACGGCAGAAACCTTGAAGGAAGCCGCTCGCTTCGTTATTGCCCGGGACAGCTAAGCCAGGAACGCGCCAAATGTCTGACCGCCCCAAAACGCCCCTGCTGGACCTTGTGAGCCGCCCCGCCGATCTCAAGCGGTTCTCGGACGCGCAACTGCATCAGGTTGCGCAGGAATTGCGGGCCGAGACGATTTCGGCGGTTTCTGTAACCGGGGGCCATCTGGGTGCGGGACTGGGCGTTGTGGAACTAACAACCGCGCTGCACGCTGTTTTCGACACGCCGCGCGACAAGATCATTTGGGATGTGGGCCATCAGTGCTATCCGCATAAAATCCTGACGGAACGGCGCGACCGCATTCGCACGTTGCGCATGAAAGACGGCCTGAGTGGTTTCACCAAGCGCAGCGAAAGCCCCTATGACCCGTTTGGCGCCGCGCATTCCAGCACGTCGATCAGTGCCGCACTGGGTTTTGCAGTTGCACGTGATCTGGGCGGTGTAACCCCAGAAGGGCTGGGTGACGCGATTGCCGTGATCGGTGATGGATCAATGTCCGCAGGCATGGCCTTTGAGGCGATGAATAACGCAGGTCACCTGAAGAAACGCCTGATCGTCATTTTGAATGACAATGAAATGAGCATCGCCCCCCCGGTTGGAGCCTTGTCCAGCTATCTGTCCCGAATCTACGCCGAGGCGCCATTCCACGATCTGAAAGCCGCCGCCAAGGGAGCTGTTTCACTTTTGCCCGAACCGTTCCGCGAAGGGGCCAAGCGCGCCAAGGAAATGCTCAAGGGCATGGCCGTGGGCGGAACGCTGTTTGAAGAACTTGGGTTTTCCTATCTCGGACCTATTGATGGGCATGATCTGGATCAGCTGCTGCCGGTTTTGCGCACCGTCAAGGCACGGGCAACCGGGCCGATCCTGATCCACGTCTTGACCAAGAAGGGCAAAGGGTACGCACCGGCCGAACAGGCCCGCGACAAAGGCCACGCGACTGCTAAATTCGATGTGGTTACGGGCGAGCAGAAAAAGGCCCCTTCAAACGCGCCTTCTTACACGTCTGTCTTTGGCAAGGCTCTGGTGGATGCGGCCGCGCGCGATGACAAGATCGTTGCGGTGACTGCCGCGATGCCAGATGGCACCGGGTTGGGCCTGTTTGCCGAACGGTACCCGTCACGCTGTTTCGATGTGGCGATTGCCGAGCAGCATGGCGTGACCTTTTCCGCTGCGCTGGCCGCAGGAGGGATGAAGCCATTCTGCGCGATGTATTCGACCTTTCTGCAGCGGGGATACGATCAGGTTGTACATGACGTTGCAATCCAGCGCTTGCCCGTTCGGTTTGCCATCGATCGCGCAGGTTTGGTGGGGGCTGACGGTGCCACCCATGCCGGGTCGTTCGATATCGCCTATTTGGCCAATCTGCCAGGTATGGTCGTCATGGCTGCCGCGGATGAGGCGGAATTGATGCACATGGTGGCAACCGCTGTCGCGCATGATGAGGGGCCGATTGCCTTTCGCTATCCGCGCGGCGAAGGTGTCGGAGTGGACTTGCCCGAACGCGGTGATGTACTGGAGATCGGCAAAGGCCGCATGATCCGAAAAGGCGCGCGCGTCGCACTTTTGTCTTTTGGCACGCGGCTGGCTGAAGTTCAGAAAGCAGCCGAGTCTCTGACCGCCAAAGGCGTTAGCCCAACCATCGCCGACGCCCGCTTTGCCAAGCCGCTGGATCGGGACCTGATCCTGGACCTGGCTGCGGATCATGAGGCGTTGATCACCATCGAAGAAGGCGCTGTTGGCGGGTTTGGCAGCCATGTGGCACAGCTTCTGGCGGATGAGGGTGTTTTTGACCGGGGCTTGAAATACCGCTCGATGGTCTTGCCTGATATCTTCATCGATCAGGCCAGCCCTGCAGATATGTATGCCGTTGCAAGTATGAATGCCGAGCAGATCGAAGCCAGGGTTTTGGATGTTCTGGGCGTGGCCTCGATCGGTGAAAAGCGCGCGTGATTCCGGCGCTGCGTTATCCGTATTTTGTTGCACCGATCTTCATGGGTAGAGCGCTGGAAAGACGGCTGAATGGAGTGCGTTTCCGATACGAGTACTAAGTACCTTTTAAACGGACAATTTTGTTTGGGAGTTTTGGTGCCCAGGAGAGGACTCGAACCTCCACGTCCATACGGACACTAGCACCTGAAGCTAGCGCGTCTACCAATTCCGCCACCTGGGCAGGTGTCGTGGAGCGGCGTTTAAGCTGACTGGCGGGGGGCGTCAACCGGATTCTGAATGAATTTTGAAAGTTTTTTGAATTCGGTTTTCGAACTGAGATTTTGGCCTGAATATTTCATGACCGGCGCGGCGAATTAGTGCCTTGTTTGGCTGGCCTGCGGGCGTTAGTTCTAGGGCGCAATTTCTCAGCAGGAGCCCTTTCATGTCGAAACTGGTGACGATTTATGGCGGATCGGGATTTGTCGGCCGCTACATCGCGCGGCGCATGGCGAGTGAGGGGTGGCGTGTGCGGGTGGCTGTACGACGCCCGAACGAAGCCATGTTCGTGAAACCCTACGGCGCCGTCGGACAGGTTGAGCCTGTGCTGTGCAATATCCGCGATGACGCCTCGGTCGCGCTGGCGATGCAGAGCGCCGATGTCGTGGTGAACTGTGTGGGTGTGCTGAATGAACTGGGCAAGAACGCGTTTGATGCCGTTCAAGCCGAAGGAGCCGAACGTATCGCGCGGCTTGCAGCCGAGCAGGGTATCGAACGGATGGTTCACATCTCGGCGATTGGTGCAGATGCAGGTTCAGCCAGCGAGTACTCTCAAAGCAAAGCGCAAGGCGAAGCAGGTGTTTTGAAGCATATGCCCAATGCCATGATCCTGCGCCCCTCGGTTATCTTCGGAACCGAGGATCAGTTCTTCAACCGTTTCGCCGGGATGACCCGCATGGGTCCGTTTCTGCCGGTGGTTGGTGCCGAGACCAAATTCCAGCCCGTTTACGTGGATGACGTGGCCCAGGCAGTGGTCAAAGGCATTCTGGGGCAGGCTGAGCCGGGCGTGTACGAGCTTGGCGGGCCGGAGGTGAAAACCTTCCGCGCCCTGATGCAGCAGATGCTTGAAGTGATCCACCGACGGCGCATCATTGTCGGCCTGCCGTTCTTTGGTGCCCGGATTATGGCGGGCGTGCTGGATATTGCGAAATTCGTCAGCTTCCAGCTGTTCCCGAACAACATTCTGACCCGCGATCAGGTCAGGAATCTGCGCCATGACAATGTGGTATCTGAAGGGGCCAAGTCCTTTGCGGATCTTGGCATTGCGCCGACCACTCTGGAATCGGTGCTGCCGGAATATCTTTGGAAATTCCGCCCGTCGGGGCAGTATGACGACATTCAGAACTCGGCGAAAAACCTGCGTATCTGATCAGCTGTAGGCCATGTACAGCAAGGCCGCGCCCAGTATGACGCGGTAGACCACGTATGGTGTAAAGCTAACACTGCGCAGCAGTCGCATCATAAGGCTAAGCGCCAGAAGTGCTGAGACAAAAGCAAATGCCGCGGCAATGGCCCCATCCCGGGCCAGTTGCGCATCAGCGTCGCGTATCACGTCCAGTGCAAGCAGTGTGCCAGAGGCCAGAATGGTTGGGATTGACATCAGCATGGCAATCCGCGCGCCGTCTGCTCGGGTATAACCCAGTTGACGGGCCCCTGTAATGGTGATCCCGGACCGCGATGTTCCGGGGATCAGCGCAAGAACCTGCCACAGTCCCATGACGAAAGCATCGCGAATACCCCAGTCGTTCGCCTCTTTCGTCTGGGGACCTTTCTGGTCGATCCAATAAAGCAGCAGGCCAAAGCCCAGCATTGCCCACCCGATTACAGTGATCGAACGCATGGCCTCGCTTAACCCGGTCAGATGCAGGATCAGACCTGCGATCACGGTTGGAAGTGTCGCAATGATCAGACCAAGAGCCAAACGGGCCTGCGGCGTATCTGTCCGGCCGGTCAGGGCGCGCGGCACCCCGGCAAGCGCCTGCTTCACATCCGTCCAGAAATACAGAACGACCGCACCAAGGGTTCCGACGTGCACGGCTATGTCTATGGCCTGGCCCTGATCCTGAAGGCCCGACAGATTCGGCAGCAAGATCAGGTGACCCGAAGACGAAATGGGCAAAAACTCAGTTATTCCCTGAATGATTGCCAAGAGAATCAGGTGGAAAAGACTCATCTGCCCTGCCGTGCTGCCGCCACGTTTTTTATGTGGTGTATGGCTATAAGGGTGGTGGGGAAAAGGAAAGTCTTCATATAGGTCCGAATCGTACCTAAAATTTCCTTTAAGAATTGCAGATTTCAAGTGGGAGGGTGAAGAATTCCCACAAAAGGTCAGCATATATGACTTTTCATCCGTTTGCGCATCGCATAAAGAAATCCAACCAAGCCAATTCATGGAGTCTGACCCGTGGCCAAGCAACCGATGCTGAAATTTGTGCAGATCGACCGTGTCATGCCGGAAAAGCGTGCCGCCAATGACCGCAGAGAAGACTTTAACGAGATCTATGCCGAATTCGCCGCCGAGAAAGCAGCAGAACAGGCCAGCCGGTGCAGTCAATGCGGTGTGCCCTACTGTCAATCGCACTGCCCGCTGCATAACAACATTCCCGACTGGTTGCGGCTGACTGCAACGGGACGGCTGGAAGAGGCTTACGAAACCAGCCAGGCGACAAACACCTTCCCCGAGATTTGCGGCCGCATCTGCCCGCAGGACCGTTTGTGCGAAGGAAATTGCGTGATCGAACAATCCGGCCACGGAACGGTCACCATCGGCACGATCGAAAAGTACATTACCGACACGGCGTGGGACAAAGGCTGGGTCAAACCAGTGGTCCCTGCGGCAGAGCGCCGTGAAAGCGTCGGTATCATCGGTGGCGGGCCGGGCGGTCTCGCCGCGGCGGACATGCTGCGTCGGGCCGGTGTTCAGGTCACGGTCTATGACCGCTACGACCGTGCGGGTGGTCTGCTGATGTATGGCATTCCGGGCTTCAAGCTGGAAAAAGAAGTCGTCCAGCGGCGTAACGACCTGTTGGCGGACGGCGGTGTCGAGTTCGTATTGAACTGCGACGTGGACGCCGCCAAATTCGCGGAAATTCACGCCAGGCATGACGCGGTCATCCTCGCAACGGGCGTTTACAAGTCGCGGGATCTGTCCATGCCGGGCAGTGGTCTTGCCGGGATCGAGAAGGCAATCGATTTCCTGACCGCATCAAACCGTAAAAGCTTTGGTGACGCTGTTGAGGATTTCGACAACGGACGGCTGAATGCCGAGGGCAAGAAGGTTGTCGTGATCGGTGGTGGTGACACCGCGATGGATTGTGTGCGCACGTCGATCCGTCAGGGCGCGACGTCAGTCAAATGCCTGTACCGTCGTGACCGTGCAAACATGCCGGGTTCGCAGCGCGAAACACAGAACGCCGAGGAAGAAGGCGTGGTTTTCGAATGGCTCAGTGCGCCCAAGGGATTCACAGGTGACGACAAGGTTTCCGGCGTGATGGTGCAGAAGATGCGCCTGGGGCAACCCGATGCATCTGGTCGCCAGGCCCCCGAAGTGATCGAAGGCGCGGACTATGTCGAGGACGCCGATCTAGTGATCAAGGCGCTGGGTTTTGAACCCGAAGACCTGCCCACCCTGTTCGGGCAGCCCGACCTGCCCGTCACCCGATGGGGAACGGTCAGGGCAGCATTCCAGACCGGGGAAACCGAAATGGAAGGTGTGTACGCGATCGGGGACATTGTGCGCGGTGCCTCACTGGTCGTATGGGCGATCCGTGACGGGCGCGACTGCGCCGACGCGATCATCGACCGGTTCAACGCCAGGTCAGCCGTCGCGGCGGAATAACCCCAGCTTTCAGGAGGGTTCGAAATGTCGGAACTTCAAGGCCAATGCATGTGTGGTGCGGTCACTGTAACAGCTACACCAGCGCGGGATGCGCTGGGGGCGTGTCACTGTGATCAATGCCGTCGGTGGACCAGTTCGATGCTGGTGACCTTTCAGGCGAAAGAAGGCTATGCAGCGCTGGGCCCGGTCAAGACATTTACCTCGTCCGACTGGGCAGAACGTGCTTTTTGCGGCGATTGCGGATCCTCGCTTTGGTATCGGATCACGCTGCCGGGTGAGATGCACGGTCAGACACAAATGGCGGCTGGCCTGTTCGAAAACGCAACAGGTAACTCGCTGAAACTTGAACTTTATATCGACAAAAAGCCCGAGGGATATGCGTTCGCAGGTGAACGTCGGCAAATGACCAAAGCCGAGGTCGAAGCCATGTATTCCCCCTCTGACGAAGGAGACAGCCAATGACCAAATATGATGCCGATTGGGTGCGGGCAGAAGAAGCAAAACGCAAGTGGATGGCCGAAAATGGTCTCTACTCCGAGGCGGAAGAGCATTCTTCGTGCGGTGTGGGCCTTGTTGTGTCCGTGGATGGCAAAAGGTCGCGCAAGGTGGTGGATGCCGGAATTGACGCGCTGAAAGCGATCTGGCACCGCGGGGCCGTTGACGCGGATGGCAAGACCGGCGATGGCGCGGGCATCCATGTGCAGATTCCAGTTCCCTTCTTCTATGATCAGGTCCGCCGGACCGGTCACGAACCCAAGCTGAATGAGCTGATTGCTGTTGGTCAGGTTTTCCTGCCCCGCACCGATTTCGGCGCGCAGGAGCGGTGCCGGACCATCGTCGAAAGCGAAGTTCTGCGTATGGGCTATTACATCTATGGCTGGCGACACGTGCCGGTCGATGTGACTTGCCTTGGGGAAAAGGCCAATGCAACCCGACCCGAGATTGAGCAGATCCTGATCTCGAACTCCAAGGGTGTGGACGAAGAAACTTTCGAGCGCGAGCTCTATGTCATCCGCCGCCGCATCGAAAAAGCGGCTTTGGTGTCGGGTATCTCGGGCCTTTATCTTGCGTCGCTGTCCTGCCGGTCGATCATCTACAAGGGTATGATGCTGGCCGAACAGGTCGCTGTATTCTATCCCGATCTGATGGACGAACGCTTTGAATCGGCATTCGCGATTTACCACCAGCGTTACTCGACCAACACGTTTCCGCAATGGTGGCTGGCGCAGCCATTCCGCATGCTGGCCCACAACGGCGAGATCAACACCCTAAAGGGCAACATCAACTGGATGAAAAGCCATGAAATCCGGATGGCCAGCGGCACTTTTGGTGACTATGCCGAAGATATCAAGCCGATCATCGCAGGTGGCTCGTCAGATTCTGCCGCATTAGACTCGGTTTTCGAAGTGCTGGTGCGCGCGGGACGGTCGGCCCCGATGGCGAAAACCATGTTGGTTCCGGAAAGCTGGTCCAAGCAAGCGGTCGAGCTGCCGCAAGCGTGGCGCGACATGTATTCCTACTGCAACTCGGTGATGGAGCCATGGGATGGCCCGGCCGCGCTGGCGATGACCGATGGACGCTGGGTTTGCGCCGGCCTGGACCGGAACGGACTGCGCCCCATGCGGTACGTTGTGACTGGCGATGGCCTTGTCATCGCAGGATCCGAGGCCGGAATGGTGCCGATCAACGAAGCCACAGTGACCGAAAAAGGCGCGTTGGGGCCGGGTCAAATGCTGGCGGTCGACATGAAAAAGGGCAAGCTGTACCGCGATACCCAAATCAAGAACAAACTGGCCCGCGCGCTGCCGTTTGGCGAATGGGTTGGCAAGATAAACGATCTGGACGAAACGCTTGCGGGTGTGGCCGAAGCGCCGATCTTTGCGGGTGGCGAGTTGCGCAAGCGCCAGATTGCTGCGGGATACTCGGTGGAAGAGCTGGAACAAATCCTTGCTCCGATGGCGGAAGACGGCAAGGAAGCCTTGGCATCGATGGGTGATGATACGCCCTCGGCTGTTTTGTCAAAACAATACCGCCCGCTCAGCCATTTTTTCCGTCAGAACTTCAGCCAGGTGACCAACCCGCCGATCGACAGCCTGCGTGAATACCGCGTGATGTCGCTGAAAACCCGGTTTGCCAACCTCAAGAACGTGTTGGATGAAGACAGCAGCCAGACCGAGATTGTGGTTCTGGAAAGCCCCTTTGTCGGTAACGCGCAATGGGACAAACTGGTTGAGAACTTTGATGCGCCGCTGGCGGAAATCGACTGTACCTTCGAGGCTGGTCAAGGCGCATTAAGCGCGGCTTTGACCCGTATCAGAGCCGAATCCGAAGAGGCGGTGCGATCCGGTGCCGGGCATATCGTCTTGTCTGATATGCGGTCGGGCGAGGATCGGATTGCGATACCAATGATCCTCGCGACCAGCGCTGTGCATTCTCATTTGACGCGTCAGGGTTTGCGGACCTTCTGTTCATTGAACGTCCGTTCGGCTGAATGTGTGGATCCGCATTACTTTGCCGTTCTGATCGGCTGTGGCGCGACTGTGGTGAACGCCTATCTGGCCGAGGATTCTTTGGCTGACCGTATCGACCGCGGTTTGTTGGACGGAACCCTGACAGAGAATGTCGCACGCTATCGCGAGGCGATCGATCAGGGCTTGCTGAAGATCATGGCCAAGATGGGCATCTCGGTCATTTCGTCTTATCGCGGTGGTCTGAACTTTGAGGCTGTTGGCCTCAGCCGTGCCATGGTGGCCGAGTATTTCCCCGGTATGACCAGCCGTATCTCGGGCATAGGCATCAAAGGTATTCAGGCCAAGGCCGAGGAAATCCATGCCAAGGGCTGGAGCAGCGGGCTGGATGTGCTGCCCATCGGTGGTTTCTACAAGGCGCGTAAATCAGGCGAGACCCACGCGTGGGAAGCGACCTCGATGCACATGATGCAGATGGCCTGCAACAAGGCCTCGTATGAGCTGTGGAAACAGTATTCTGCCAAGATGCAATCGAACCCGCCGATCCATCTGCGCGACCTGATGGATTTCAAACCACTGGGCAAGCCGGTGCCGATCGAAGAGGTGGAATCGATCACCTCAATCCGCAAACGATTTGTCACGCCAGGTATGTCGCTGGGTGCATTGTCGCCAGAAGCGCATAAAACACTGAACGTGGCGATGAACCGGATCGGTGCGAAATCCGACAGTGGCGAAGGTGGCGAAGACCCGGCGCATTTCGTGCCTGAACCCAATGGTGACAACCCTTCGGCCAAGATCAAACAGGTGGCTTCGGGCCGGTTTGGCGTGACCGCTGAATACCTCAACCAGTGTGAGGAGCTTGAGATCAAGGTCGCTCAGGGTGCAAAACCCGGTGAGGGTGGCCAGTTGCCGGGTATGAAGGTTACTGACCTTATTGCGCGCCTGCGCCATTCGACCAAGGGCGTGACACTGATCTCGCCGCCGCCGCACCACGATATCTATTCGATCGAGGATCTGGCGCAGCTGATCTACGACCTGAAGCAGATCAACCCGCGCTGCAAGGTGACGGTCAAGCTGGTTGCGTCCTCGGGCGTCGGAACGATTGCTGCCGGTGTGGCCAAGGCGAAAGCGGATATTATCCTTATTTCGGGTCACAATGGCGGTACAGGCGCGTCGCCTGCGACCTCGATCAAATATGCCGGTCTGCCGTGGGAGATGGGTCTGACCGAGGCGCATCAGGTTCTGGCAATGAACAACCTGCGGGATCGCGTCACCCTGCGGACCGATGGTGGCCTGCGCACCGGGCGCGACATTGTCATGGCCGCGATGATGGGGGCCGAGGAATACGGCATCGGTACCGCCGCACTGATTGCAATGGGCTGTATCATGGTGCGTCAGTGCCAGTCGAACACTTGCCCGGTGGGCGTGTGTACGCAGGATGAATCCCTGCGCGCCAAATTCACCGGCAATGCGGATAAGGTCGTCAATCTGATCACCTTCTACGCGCAGGAAGTGCGCGAGCTGCTGGCCAGCCTCGGCGCGCGTTCGATTGATGAAATCATCGGTCGGGCCGATCTGCTGGCTCAGGTCAGCCGTGGGTCCGCTCATCTGGATGATCTCGATCTGAACCCGCTGCTGATCACTGTCGATGGGGCACATAACATCATCTACAACCGCGACAAAGAGCGCAACGCGGTGCCGGATACGCTGGACGCCGAAATCGTTCGCGATGCTGCCCGGTTCCTGAAGGATGGTGAAAAGATGCAACTGTCTTATGCGGTGCAGAACACACACCGGACCGTTGGAACCCGTGTGTCCAGTCATATTGTGCAGAATTTCGGGATGCGGAACACCTTTCAGGACGACCATCTGCATGTGAAGCTGCAAGGCTCGGCCGGGCAATCGCTGGGAGCTTTTGCGGCCCCGGGTCTGAAGCTGGAAGTGTCGGGTGATGCCAATGACTATGTTGGTAAGGGCCTGTCCGGCGGCATGATCGTCGTACGCCCACCACAGGTCAGCCCGCTGAAAGCAGATGACAATACGATCATTGGCAATACGGTTCTTTATGGGGCCACCGACGGGTACCTGTTCGCGGCCGGTCGCGCCGGTGAACGGTTCGCGGTCCGGAACTCTGGCGCCAAGGTTGTTGTCGAGGGGTGCGGTTCCAACGGGTGTGAATACATGACCGGCGGTGTTGCCGTTATCCTTGGAGCGATCGGAGCCAACTTTGGTGCAGGCATGACAGGCGGAATGGCCTATCTGTATGATCCCGAAGGCAAGGCCGAGGCGCTGATGAACAGGGAAACGCTGGTCACTTGCCCGGTCACTGTGGACCACTGGGAAGAGCAACTGAAAACGCTCATCATGCGCCATGCTGCTGAATCGCAAAGCCGCAAGGCTGCTGATATTCTTCAGCACTGGGATGTGGAAAAAGGCAACTTCCTGCAGGTTTGCCCAAAGGAGATGCTGAACAAGCTCAGCCACCCGCTGAGTGTTGAAGCCAAAGCAGTTCCGGCGGAGTAAGCCGAAACCTATTGTCCCTAAAAGCCCCGCGTGTCATTTGCACCACGCGGGGTTCGTATGTTAACGACGTTTCAGTGCAGGTCTTGCCCGTTTATCCGAAAATCGCCAATCTTTCTTCACACTCAGGCGACAATCATGGGCCGAACTAGGCACCAGTTGATAAGCAGACAGGGGCAACCGGATGCCAACACCGTATCAGGATCAGTTTTATACTTTCGATCCAGCAAACCCGCCGCCTGCGGGAACGGCAGTCGCTGTTAGCAGTTTCACTTTAGTCGATGCTGATGATGACAACGAAATCGATGCGCCAAGTGGTGACACCGTCAACGGTCAGGACGTCACGAATTCCTGGCCAGGGGACACTGTTACCATCAACGTGGCGGGCGTCGGGAACGTAACCTATACGGGCACCACGTTTTATCTGGCTGACGGATCTCGGGTATTCACACCGACAGACGGTCAGGTCCTGCAGCCGGGAACATTTGTTTCAGCCACCTTCGTCAACACACAGGGGCCGCTGAATGTCGGCAATTTGGGTCCACCCTGTTTCACGCCGGGCACCATGATAATGACCCCGGATGGGGAACGCGCGGTAGAAGATCTTGAAGTCGGCGATCTGGTCACCACAGTGGATCATGGCCCCCAGCCTTTGATCTGGGTTGGGCGTACAGTGGTGGCGGCCGAAGGAAAGCTGGCCCCGATCCGGTTTGAGGCCGGGGTGTTCGACCTGGATCGTCCGCTGCTTGTTTCGCCTCAGCATCGGATGCTGGTTGAAGACTGGCGGGCCTCGTACCTGTCCGGGCACGCTGAAGCGCTGATTCCCGCACATGCTCTGGTCAATGGAAAATCGGTGACCCGGGTGGAAGGTGGCGAGGTGGAGTATTTCCACCTTTTGTTCAAGCAGCACGAGATCGTCATTGCCAATGGTGGCAAAAGCGAAAGCTACTATCCGGGGCATGCGTTGTCGGCCTCGGACCGCGAAACGCAGAGCGAGGTCTTGCACTTGTTCCCTGAGTTGGCAGGTCATGATCCGATGTCGGTGGAAACCGCACGCCCGGTTGTTCACCCGCGCGAAGCGCGTGCCTTCGCGATTTAGGCCGTTTCAAACCCGGACCGCGCGTCGTATAGCTGAGGTATGGCGAAGAAAGCAGCCCGCAAATCAAGCGGTAAGAAAAACAAGGCATCCAATAGGAAATCACCAACGGTGCGCCAGATTCGCCGTTGGCTGACTCGTGTGGTTGCGGCAACTGCCGGAGCTTTGCTTGCGATAATCCTGTTGTATTCGGTTGTGAACCCACCTGTAACACATACGATCTGGTCGGAATGGCGCCGATTGGGAAAGGTTGAGCGCGAATGGGTGCCGATCGAGGAAATGGCCCCGATCATGGCGCGTTCGGTCGTGGCAGCAGAGGATGCAAATTTCTGCCTGCACTGGGGATTTGACGTAGAGGCCATTCGCGATGCGCTTGAGGACGGCGGAAATCGCGGCGCCTCGACCATTACACAGCAAGTGGTAAAGAACGTATTTCTTTGGCAAGGGCGCAGTTGGATACGCAAGGCACTGGAAACTTCGATCACTCCTGTGGTCGAAATTTTCTGGAGCAAGCAGCGCATCCTTGAGGTCTATCTGAATGTTGCTGAGACCGGGAATGGCGTTTTTGGGGTCGAGGCTGCCGCGCAAAGGTATTTCAACACCAGCGCTTCAAAGCTTACCTCGGTTCAGGCGGCGCGGATTGCCGCCATTCTGCCGTCACCGCGCAACAGATCGGTCACTGACCCGACGGCGCGAACGCGAAGGCGGGCGGCATCTATTCTGGATGGGGCGGCCACCATCCGCGCAGATGGTCGCGCAGATTGTTTCGAGGATTGAAACCCGTCGCCTGCAAAGGCTAAATCTGTCGGGTACTCACTGGTTCGATTGGAAGCCCATGGCGCGTCTGTTTCATGTTCCCCTCTCTCCGTATTGCCGCAAGGTTCGGCTGTCCCTGGCGGAAAAGAAGATCGAGGTTGAGCTTGTCGAAGAGCGATACTGGGAGCAAGACCCCGACTTTTTGCGCCGAAACCCTGCGGGCAAAGTACCAGTATTGCGTCTGGACGGGCAAATGATGTCGGAAAGCGCGGCGATCTGCGAATATATCGAGGAAACCCGTCCCGAACCGCCATTAATGCCAAAAAGCCCCGAAGCCCGATACGAAGTGCGGCGCCTTGTCGGCTGGTTTGACGACAAATTCCACCAAGAGGTGACGTCGAAGCTGCTGTACGAACGGGTAAACAAAAAAGTGACGGGTCAAGGCTATCCGGACAGCAAGAATGTCAAGCTGGGTGCCAAAGCGATCAAGTACCACCTGGATTATATGGCATGGCTGCTGGATCACCGCCGGTGGTTGGCCGGTGACCAGATGACACTGGCTGATTTCGCGGCGGCGGCGCACCTGTCTTCGCTGGATTACATCTCGGACGTGGACTGGAACCGCAGCCAGGTGGTCAAGGACTGGTATGCCAAGATCAAGTCTCGACCGGCATTTCGGTCCATTCTGGCGGATCAGGTGCCAGGGTTCCGGCCGCCGCCCCATTACGCTGATCTGGATTTCTGATAGGGTACGCCAGGGGGGCTGTCTGCCCCCCATCGCGCAGATGCGCGATTCCCCCCGAGGATATTTTTGGCCAGATGAAGAGCGGATCGGATTTGAAGGAAAAGCTGGTTCAGCAGGCCCTTGCAGAGGGGTTTGTTGCGTGCCGTGTCTGCCGCCCGTGGGATGTTCCAAAGGTTCCCGAGCGTCTGGCCGCATTCCTGGACGCCGGGTATCATGGGCAGATGGGGTGGATGGCGGAGCGGACGCATTGGCGCGGTGATCCTGCGGCCCTTTGGCCCGAGGCGCGATCAGTGATCATGCTGGCAGAGAGTTACACGCCGGAACATGATCCGACAGACGTCTTGAAGCAAAACGGCCACGGGGCGATTTCTGTCTATGCGCAGAACAAAGACTATCATGATCTGGTCAAAAAGCGACTGAAGCGCCTGGCGCGGTGGCTGATTGCCGTGGCGGGCGGCGAGGTTAAGGTGTTTGTTGACACTGCACCCGTGCCGGAGAAAGCCTTGGGGCAGGCTGCCGGGTTGGGCTGGCAGGGGAAACACACAAATCTTGTCAGCCGGGAGTGGGGTAATTGGGCCTTTATAGGGTCTGTTTTTTCAACTTTGGATATACCCGCAGATCCTGCTGAGATTGATCGCTGCGGGTCTTGTCGGGCCTGTTTGGACAGCTGTCCCACGGACGCCTTTCCGGGCCCGTATCAATTGGATGCACGACGGTGCATTTCCTATCTGACCATTGAACATAAAGGCCCTGTGGAGCCCGAACTCCGCGGAAAGCTGGGCAATCGAATCTACGGCTGTGACGATTGCCTGGCGGCTTGCCCGTGGAACAAGTTTGCGGTTGCCGCAAGTGACATACGCTATGCCGCGCGCGAAGATCTGGCAGCGCCTGCGCTGGAAGAGCTGGTGGCGCTTGATGATCCTTCTTTCCGAGCGAAGTTCTCTGGCTCGCCCATCAAACGGATTGGGCGTGACCGGTTTGTGCGCAACGTGCTTTACGCCATTGGAAACTCGGGGCATCCGAATTTGAGGGCTGCGGCCCAGAGTTTGACAGATGACCCGGATGAAACCGTAGCCGACGCAGCGCGCTGGGCGGTGGAACAACTTTCATAATTGCCGCAAACAGGCTGGACGTGTCGGCCCCAATCGCTACACCAATCTGCAGCGAACAGTAAGGAGAACCCGATGGCGCTGGCTTTAG
>NZ_JBXWSG010000037.1:0-33506 GCF_059613305.1 Ruegeria sp. BHSB056
AGAGCCCCCTAGCCCGCGTCCGTCTTGCCGCGCCGGTCGGACCGCAGGCTGGCATAGAGAACATGCGTCCGCCATCGCCCGTTGATCTGTAGATAAGACTGCGCCACGCCTTCATATTTGAAGCCCGAGCTTTCCAGCAAACCGCGCGACGCCCGGTTTTCCGGCAGACACGCGGCTTCGATCCGGCTCAGATCCAGACGGGTAAAGGCGTGATGTACCATCGCGCCAATCGCTTCGCGCATGTATCCCTGACGGGCAAAGGATTCACCGGTCCAGTAACCCAGGGTTCCGGCCTGCGCAGGGCCGCGCCGGATATTGTCCAGCGTGATCGCCCCGACCAACACATTGTCTTCACGGCGAAAAAGGAAAAGCGGAATTGCTGTGCCACTCGCGACTGAGCGCTGAGCCCAGTAGACCCGATTGGTAAAGGATTTGCGGCTCAGGTGATCCTTGGCCCAGATCGGCTCCCACGGGGTCAGGTAACCTTTCGAGGCGCGCCGCAACGCCGCCCAATCGTTGAAATCGGAATGTACAGGCGGACGCAAGCTGAGCCGCGCGGTCTCGAGTTTCAGCTTGCGTCTGCCCAACAGCATCACGCTGCACGCCTCTCCTGCAAGTCCGCCAATGTCGGTGCGTCTGCGACCGGTCCGTAAAGCGCCAGCGCCGCCGGGGCCTGTACGGCCATGGTTTCGGCAAAGGCGCGCACGTCCTCGGTGCTGACCGCATCGATCTTGGCGACCGTGTCTTCCAGCGAGGGCACCTGTCCCCAGATCTGCACCAGCCGCGCCAGACGCTCGGCCCGATTCGACGGGCTTTCCAGCCCCATCAGCATCCCGGCCTTCATCTGGGCACGGGCACGCGCGACCTCTTCGGGGCTCATGTCCTCGGCGGCGCGCTTCATCTCATCGATGGTGATCGTCGCCAGTTCGGCCACCTGATTGGCCGAGGTTCCGGCATAGATCGTGGTTGTTCCGGTATCGGCATAGGCACCGGTCTGCGCAAAGATCGTGTAGCAAAGCCCACGTGTTTCGCGCACTTCCTGAAACAGGCGCGAGGACATGCCACCGCCCAATGCGGTCGAATAGATCTGCGCCGTATAGATCGCGTCGTCGCGATAGCCGGGACTTTCCAGCGCCAGGGCGAAATGTGCCTGTTCCAGCTCTTTTACCTGTCGGGCTTCGCCACCGGTAAAGCGTGCGATCTCGGGGGTCAGACCTTTACGGGATTGCAGATGGCCAAACATCTCTTCGGCCAGTTTCATCAGCATGTCGTGATCCACAGCACCTGCTGCGGACAGGATCATCTGTTCGGGGCCATAATGTTCGGTCACAAAGCCCGACAGGTCCTCACGCGAAAAGGCACTGACCCGCTCCGTCGGGCCCAGGATCGTCCGGCCCAGGGGCTGGTCGCGATAGCTCTGCTCTTGCAGCCAGTCAAAGATCACATCATCGGGTGTGTCATGGGCCTGACCGATTTCCTGAAGGATCACGCCCCGCTCGACCTCGATCTCGCGCGGATCAAACACCGGGTTCAGAACGATGTCACCGATCACATCCATCGCCAGTGCCACGTCGTCCTTTAAGACGCGTGCGTAATAGGCCGTCACCTCGCGCGAGGTATAGGCGTTGATATAGCCGCCCACATCCTCGATCGCCTCGGCAATCTGCAAGGCCGAACGGCGCTCGGTTCCCTTGAACGCCATATGTTCAAGGAAATGCGCAATACCGTTCTGTTCGATCCGCTCATGCCGCCCACCGGCGGTTACCCAAATGCCGATGGCCGCAGATTGCAGCCCCGGCATATGTTCACTGACGATACGAAACCCGTTCTTCAGTTGGTCTTGTCTGACAGTCACTCAGCGATGTGCCTTTTAATATGATCCTCGAGGGCACCCAGATCATTGGCGATGCGGGTCACCCGTTCCGGACGTTCATACAGATCAGACATGCGGGAGGGAAGAGGCGGATGTTCACCACTCGCCTTCTCGACCGCGGCCGGGAATTTCGCCGGGTGCGCAGTGGCCAGCGTGATCATTGGCACGTCGGCCGCGCGGTGCTCTTCTGCGACCTTGATGCCCACGGCGGTGTGCGGGCAGACCAGTTCTGCGCTGTGCACCAGCGTGGATTTGATCGTGGCCAGCGTTTCCTCTTCGGACACCCGGCCCGAATCGAAATTCTCACGCAGCGCTTCCATCGCCCCCTGACTTATATTGAAGCCACTCTGTTTCAGCTCGTCCATCAATTGTGCGATGGCCCCGCCATCTTCGCCATAGGCATAATAGAGCGCGCGTTCGAAATTCGAGCTGACCTGAATGTCCATCGATGGGCTGATCGAGGGGATGGTTTCGCCCTTGAAATACCCCTCGCCCGAGAGGCAGCGATGTAGAATGTCGTTCTGGTTGGTCGCCACCACAAGGCGGTCAATCGGCAGCCCCATACGCTTGGCCAGATAGCCAGCGAAGATGTCGCCAAAGTTGCCGGTTGGCACCGTGAAGCTGACCTTGCGGTGCGGCGCACCAAGGCTGACGGCAGCCGAGAAGTAATAAACAATCTGCGCCAAGACGCGGGCAAAGTTGATCGAGTTCACACCCGCCAATTTCACGCCGTCGCGGAAGTCGAAATCGTTGAACATGTCTTTCAGCGCAGCCTGACAATCGTCAAAATCACCATCAACGGCCAAAGCATGCACGTTGCTGTCCGCAGGGGTGGTCATCTGGCGGCGCTGCACTTCGGACACGCGGCCATGCGGGAACAGGATGAACACATCCACCGCGTCCAGCCCGCGGAACGCCTCGATCGCGGCTGAACCGGTATCCCCGCTGGTCGCGCCGACGATGGTCACACGGTCACCACGGCGTTTCAGCGCCACCTGGAACAACTGGCCGATCAGTTGCATGGCAAAGTCCTTGAAGGCCAGCGTGGGGCCGTGGAACAGTTCCAGCAGGAAGTGGTTCTCGTTCAGCTGCTTCAATGGCGCGCGAGCATCGTGGCCGAAACCTTCATAAGCGCGGGCGATGATCGCCTTGAACTCATCCTCGGCGAATGAGCCGCTGACATAGGGCCACATCACGCGGAATGCGATTTCTTCATAGCTCAATCCGGCCAGCGCCGCGATCTCGTCCTGCGACATCACCGGGATCTCGGCGGGCAGATAGAGGCCGCCGTCGCGGGCAAGCCCGGTCAGCATCGCCTCTTCAAACGTCAGTTCGGGCGCTTGCCCGCGGGTCGAGATATATTTCATGTCGCGTCACTTTCAGAACTGGCACGGCTGCGCCACAGGAAGTATCCGGTCATCGCGGCCCAGACCAGAGCCAGGCCAAACCAGGTGATTGCATATTGCAGGTGATCGTTTGGTATGCCTGCCGTGTCCACCGGCAGCGGTGTCACATTCGGGTCGGTCTGCGAACGGGCGATCAGCAGAACGGGCTCTGCGCCCAGGGCAGCCGCAAGCGCGGACACATCGCGGGCAAACCAGATGTTGGCGTCGAGATCAGGTGCGGGCGTGTAACTGTCGATTTCATCTGGCCAATGCAGATTGCCGGCGATCTCCATCGGACCGTTTCGCCGCCCGGCCTGTTTGGCCGTGGTCGGGGTGAACCCCCGGTCAATCAGAATGGTCCGGCCCCCGGTGCGAAACGGCTGAATGATGCGATACCCTGCACCGACCTGCTTGAGCGAAACAAGAACGTGGACTTCCGCAGGCTCCATCTCGCCCGACACTGTTACCGGCAGGTATTTGTCCTGATCCGCCGAAACCTGCAGCGGCAGGGAAACCGGCGCAGCCGAGATCCGATCTTCGATCTCGGCCAGCACGTCCTGCTTCCACGCCAGGCGCTGCACCTGCCAGATGCCCAGCGACAGCAGCACGCCCAAACCGGCGAGGCCGAAGATTAGCAGGAACAGGAAACGGCGCATGTCAGGACCAAACTTCTTTGCAGGAACCGGCGTCTTGTTAAGGGGCACGCGGGCTGAATTGCAACCACGCAATTGTATGGGGCGCAATCTTGCGCCCCGCATAGAGAAAAAGCCGCCCCTTGGGGCGGCTTTTGCAATTGATCAGCCGGACCGGCGTTACATCAGCGGGGCCTGACCCCAGATGTAAACGGCAAAGAACAGGAACAGCCAAACAACGTCGACGAAGTGCCAGTACCAAGCGGCAGCCTCAAAACCAACATGTTTCTCGGGTGTGAAGTCCCCCTTGAGCGCGCGGATCAAGCAGACGGTCAGGAAGATCGTCCCAATGATCACGTGCGCACCGTGGAACCCGGTCGCCATGAAGAAGTTGGAATAGAACTGGTCGCCGCCAAATTCCCAGCCTTCATGCTTGAGAAGTTCAGCGTATTCATAGCCCTGCAGGAAGGTAAAGGCGATGCCCAGAACGATACCAATGGCCAGACCATTGATCAGCGCCTTGCGGTCATTGTCATGCACCAGTGCATGGTGCGCCCAGGTGATCGCACAGCCTGACAGCAACAGGACCAGAGTGTTGATCAGCGGCAGGTGGAACGGGTCAACCGCATGAATATCCGGCTGAATGTACTCGGTGCCGGCATAGTCGTACATCGGGTACATGCGATGTTTGAAGAACGACCAGAACCAGGCGAAGAAGAACATCACCTCAGACATGACGAACAGGATGAAGCCGTAGCGCAGACCGATGCGGACAACAGGGGTGTGATCGCCCTGACGGCTTTCCGCAACCACATCCGACCACCAGGCGAACATCGTGTAAAGCACAGCTGCCAGACCGGCCCAGAACATGAAGGGCGTGATGCCTTGCATCCAGAGAACGGCTCCGAACAGCATGACAAAGCCGCCGACGGCGCCGATCAGAGGCCAGATCGACGGGGCCAGAATGTGATAATCGTGGTTTTTAGCGTGTGCCATCAGCGTCCCTCACCTACAGGCGTTAGTTCGTGTTTGTATCTGCCTGCGCATCGAGGGCGGCATAGCCCTCGGGCAGGTCAATTTCGTAGAATGTATACGACAGCGTGATCGTATGAACATACCTGGCTTCAAGATCCTCGACCATTTCCGGGTCGACGAAGAAAGTCACCGGCATCTCAACGCGCTCGCCGGGTTGCAGCACCTGCTCTTCAAAGCAGAAACAGGCAATCTTCTGGAAATACCCACCCGCAGAATAGGGCGCCACGTTGTAAGACGCCTGCCCGGCAATGGGGCGGTCTGTCGGGTTATAGGCCTCGTAAAACGCGAGACCTGTTTCGCCGATGCGCACATCCATCTCGCGCACGACCGGCTTGAACTCCCATTCCATGTCCTTGGCCTTGGACGCGTCAAAGCGGATGGTAACGGTGCGATCCAGAATGGTATCGGGGGCAGTTTCGGCAACACCAGTGGTGCCGCCAAATCCGGTCACCCGGCAGAACCAGTTGTAGAACGGCACCGACGCCCAGGCGAGACTGCCCATCAAGACAACCACACCGACGGTCTGGACAACCGTTTTCTGAGGACCGGACAACGCCATCAGTTCTGAACCTCTTGCGTCGCCCTGTTGAAATCAGTGCCCGAGACCTTGACGATGGTCAGGCCGAAGATGATCACGATAAAGGCAGCCAGCGTCAGGCCGACACCCAGATTGCGGCTGAACCGGCGCTGATGCAGCTCGTGGTCTTTGCGCAGGCTCATGACCATCCCCCCAGACCATAGGGTTTCAGCAGGGCTTCGGCCAGAACGGCACCGAAATGCAGGAACAGATACAGCAGCGACAGCTTGAAGAAACCGCGTTCAACCTTGAAGTTATCTGCCTCGGAATCATCCTCGGTCCGGCGCGAGATTTTCCACGCGCCCCGCAGGAACAGGATGTTCAGAATCAATGCAACGGTCAGATAGATCGGGCCGCCAATGCCTGAAAATGCAGTTCCGATGGCCAGCAGGGCCAGCAGGGCTGTATAGACAAGAATATGGACACGTGTCGCGCGGCGACCATGGGTGACGGTCAGCATCGGCACGCCCGCGTCGTCATAGTCCGAGCGCATGAACAGGGCCAGCGCCCAGAAATGCGGCGGCGTCCACATGAAGGTCAGTGCAAACATCAGCCAGGGCTCGACCGACATCGATCCTGTGGCGGCCACCCAGCCGATCACCGGAGGGAACGCACCCGCTGCGCCACCGATCACGATGTTCTGCGGCGTCGAACGCTTCAGCCACATCGTGTAGACGACAACGTAGAAGAAGATGGTGAAGGCCAGAAACGCGCCTGCGAACCAGTTGGTCGCAAGGCCCAGCATGATCACCGACAGACCCGACAGAGCCAGACCAACGGCCAGCGCCTCGCCTTCCTCGACCTTGCCCGAAGGGATCGGGCGGGATTTGGTGCGTTTCATGACACGGTCGATATCCGCGTCCCACCACATGTTCAGCGCACCTGATGCTCCGCCTCCGATGGCGATGAACAGGATGGCGCAGAATCCGACGAAGGGATGAACAGGAACAGGGGCCGCCAACAGGCCGACCAATGCCGTGAACACGACCAACGACATCACGCGCGGCTTCAGCAGGGCGAAGTAATCGCCAAAGCCGGCCTCGTCCGCCCGGGCGGTCGCAGTGCTGGCATTGATGCTTGCGTCAGTCATTTCCGGTCCTTTTGGGGCGAAAACTGCGCGGATCGCCCGCGCAGCCCGAAATTTGTGTCAGGCGGGGTTGAACCCGCCCCTATCGTACTCAGTTCGAGGCGATCTGATAGCTTTGCGGCAGGCCCGCATATTCTTCGATCGCACCTTGCAGCCATTCGTCATAGACTTCCTGGCTTACGACCTTGACGGTAATCGGCATATAGGCGTGGTCCTTGCCACACAGCTCCGAACACTGACCAAAATAGATGCCTTCCTTGTCGGCCTGGAACCACAGTTCGGCCAGACGTCCGGGCACACCGTCCTGCTTTACGCCAAAGGCCGGGATGGTCCACGAGTGAATCACGTCGGATGCAGTCACCTGCATCACGATGACCTTGCCAACCGGAACGACAACAGCGGTGTCGGTGGCCAACAGCCATTCATCATCGCTGTAGCCTGCATCGATCAGCTTGGCGCGCATTGCATCATCCAGAACAAACGGCGTCACGTCCGCGTCCGCAGGGCGTGCGCCCTCGTCCAGGGTCGCCGGGTGGCCCAGCAGATAGCTGTCGAATGCGAAATCGTGATCAACATACTCGTAGGTCCAGTACCACTGGTTGCCGACGACTTTGATGGTGATGTCACCTTCCGGGATTTCCTGCTGTTTGAAAAGAACCGGCAGCGAGAACGCGCCAATAAACACCAGAATCAAGATCGGACCCAAGGTCCAGGCGATTTCAACAGGGGTATAGTGCGAGAAACGCGCCGGGGTCGGGTTTGCGCGCTGATTGTAGCGTACGATGCAATAGACCAGCAGAGCTGCAACCAGCAGACAGACTGCGGTGATGATCACGAGAATCATGCCGTCCAGCTTCTGGATTCCTGCGGCAAGGCTGGTGGCCGCGGGCTGGAAGCCCATGCCGCCGTCTACCGGCTTGCCGATAATCTCAAGCTCCTGAGCCATGGCGGGTAGGCTGGAGAGGGCTGTCATAAACCCTGAAAGCATCAAAGCATTCTTCATGTTCTGTCCTGATCGTTTGATCTTTGCGTCCCTGACGGAAAGGTGTGAATCGGTCGCACCTCTCCCGTTGTCTTTGGCCGCGTTAAAAACCATATTCCAGCGGGTAGATAAAGCAAAATGCTTGCGTCAAACAGACGCTATTTTTGATCTGGATCAAACCCGAAAGGTCGCAACCCATGCCTGAAGCCCCGTTTCGCCCCTTTGAGAGCGCCCTGCCGCAAGATGAAGCACTGGCCATATTGCGCTCGGCAACGGACGGGGCCGAGGATGGAGAGCTGTTTGTAGAGCGTCGGAAAACCGAATCTCTGGTGTTTGACGACGGGCGGCTTCGCACCGCGTCTTATGACGCATCCGAAGGGTTTGGCTTGCGTGCCGTTCAGGGCGAAGTGGCCGGGTACGCGCATTCCACTGATGTATCGATTGCCGCGCTGAAACGTGCTGCCGAGACCGCGCGACTGGCGGTTGGCGATGGAGGCGGAACGCTCGCTGAAGCCCCCCGCCCCACGAATACGCGCCTGTACACGGACGAAGACCCAATCGAATCTGCCGCCTTCCCGGTGAAAATCGAAACCCTGCGGGAGATTGACGCCTTTGCCCGCGATCTGGATTCGCGGGTGGTTCAGGTCAGCGCAATGATCGCCGCCGCCGTTCAGGAGGTGGAAATTCTGCGACCCGATGGTGTGATTGTGCGTGACGTGCGCCCCATGACGCGCGTGAATGTCTCGGTCATTGTTGAACAGGACGGGCGGCGCGAAAGCGGATCGGCCGGTGGCGGCGGGCGGGTTGGCCTGAGCGGGTTGATCGACCCTGCCGACTGGCAGGCCAAGGCGCGCGAAGCCCTGCGCATCGCATTGGTCAATCTGGACGCGGTTCCCGCCCCTGCCGGCGTGATGGAGGTTGCACTTGGCCCCGGCTGGCCCGGTATTTTGCTGCACGAAGCCATCGGTCACGGGCTTGAGGGCGATTTCAACCGCAAGGGAAGCTCGGCCTTTGCCGGGCTGATGGGACAACAGATTGCATCCAAGGGCGTGACCGTGGTGGATGACGGCACAATCGCCGACCGTCGCGGCTCGATCACTGTGGATGATGAAGGCACGCCCAGCTCGCGCACCGTGCTGATCGAGGATGGCATTCTGACCGGCTACATGCAGGACCGGCAAAACGCCCGGCTGATGGGCGTTGCGCCCACGGGCAACGGGCGGCGGCAAAGCTATGCGCACAAACCCATGCCGCGCATGACCAATACGATCATGTTGGGGGGCGACGCTGATCCGGCAGCTTTGGTGGCAGATATTAAAGACGGCATCTGGGCGGTTGGATTCGGAGGCGGCCAGGTCGACATCACCAACGGTAAATTCGTTTTCTCGTGCACCGAGGCGTATCGGGTCGAAAACGGCAAGATCGGAGCGCCTGTCAAAGGGGCCACGCTGATCGGCGACGGGCCTTCGGCGTTAAAACGCATCCGCGGCCTTGGCAACGATATGGCTTTGGATCCGGGTATGGGCACCTGCGGCAAGGACGGTCAATGGGTGCCCGTGGGTGTGGGTCAACCGACAGTGCTGATGGACGGGTTGACTGTCGGCGGGTCTGCAGCCTGAGTCGGAAGAGAAGCGCAAAGGCAGGCGCAGGGTTAACCATGCGCCACTTTGATTCGACAGCATTCCAACCAGCGCCATTAATTTGAGCGCCGGCTTGAAAATATTATTTGTTTATTTTCAGACACTTAATCGTCGCGTTCCCCAAGAAATACAAAAAAATCGCCGCTAATTATCTGCGATTCAGAGGCTGTTAACCCCCTGTCCCGTAAACCAGTTCTGCAATCAGGCGGAGCAACGGATGACCGAAGAGCAGCTTTCTTCCAATCACCCCCCACTCCCACCCACCACGGAAGAGGACCGGTTTTCGTGGCTTCGTCTGTTGCGCTCGCGCAAGGTCGGCCCCGCGACGTTTCGTCGGCTGCTGCGTGAACATGGCTCGGCGCAGAACGCGCTGGCCGCGCTGCCTGAAATGGCACGCGCCGCCGGAATAGATGGGTATGAAACCTGTCCCCCCGGCGTGATCGAGGCGGAACTCAGGGCCGCAGAAGCCGCCAAAGCGCGGCTTTTGTGCCTTGGGTCCGCAGATTTCCCCGACGCATTGAACGACCTATCCGATGCCCCGCCCCTGCTTTGGGCCATCGGGGATGTGTCGCTGTTGCAGAAACCGACGATTGCGATGGTGGGCGCGCGCAACTGTTCGTCGCTGGGCGCGCGGATGGCGCGTGGTCTGGCGCGCGCCTTGGGCGAAAAGGGACATGTGATTGTCTCGGGTCTGGCGCGCGGCATTGATACGGCGGCGCATATGGCGTCGCTGGACACCGGCACAGTTGCCGTCATGGCTGGTGGTGTCGATGTCATTTACCCGGCCGAGAACACGGAACTGGCGCATAATATCGCGACCAAGGGATTGCGGCTGTCGGAACAGCCGATGGGCGTGACGCCTCAGGCCAGGCATTTTCCGCGCCGCAACCGGATCATCTCGGGCCTGGCCCAAGCTGTTGTGGTGGTCGAGGCCGCAGCAAAATCCGGCAGCCTGATCACGGCGCGTGACGCCCTGGATCAGGGGCGCGAGGTTCTGGCCGTGCCCGGCCACCCGTTTGACGCCCGCGCTGCCGGGTGCAACCTTTTGATTCGGGACGGTGCGACGCTGGTCCGTTCGGCAGACGACGTTGTCGAGGCGCTGCCACAACAAGGCGATCTGATCTTTGCAAAACCCGAGGAGCCGCCCGCCACACAGCCACGGCCTGCCGCACAGGATTTGCAGGCGCAAATCCTTGAGCGGTTGGGACCTTCCCCCATCGCCGAAGACCAGTTGCTGCGCGATATTGCGGCCTCGGCAGGGGATCTGGGGCCAGCGCTGGTTGACCTTGAACTGGACGGACGAATCCAGCGCCAGCCGGGCGGGTTGTTGTCTCTGGCAGGCTGATTTGAACGGAAAACCAGATTGCCCAGTCGAATGCTTGGCCTGCAATCCGGCGCGGGTATCACACTGAAATCACGTCGCTTTTCCGCCTGCCAAAGGAACGCATTGACAATCCCCGCTTGCCCCACACATTTTGCACCACCATAGAAGGCGCCAAATTCGTCGAGCGAGGTTTCCCCTTAAATGCCCGTAGTTGTTGTAGAATCTCCGGCCAAAGCAAAAACAATCAATAAATATCTCGGCCCTGACTACACCGTTCTGGCCTCTTACGGCCATGTGCGGGACCTGCCGCCAAAGGACGGATCGGTCGATCCGGACCATGGATTTTCCATGACATGGGAAGTGGGCAATGACAGCCGCAAACATGTAAAGGCCATCGCCGACGCGCTGAAAGAAGACAACGCGCTGATCCTCGCCACTGACCCTGATCGTGAGGGCGAGGCGATCAGCTGGCATTTGCAGGAAGCCCTGACCAAGCGCCGCTCGATCAAGAAAGATACACCGGTCAGCCGGGTGACCTTCAACGCCATCACCAAAGAGGCGGTGACCGAGGCGATGAAGAACCCGCGCGACGTCGATATGCCCCTGGTCGAAGCGTATCTGGCACGCCGCGCCTTGGATTACCTTGTTGGCTTCAACCTGTCACCGGTTCTGTGGCGCAAACTGCCCGGCGCAAAATCCGCAGGTCGGGTGCAGTCGGTCTGTCTGCGCCTGATCGTCGAGCGTGAGATGGAGATCGAAGCGTTCAAGCCGGTCGAGTACTGGTCGGTTCGGGCCCTTTTCGAGACACCGCGTGGTCAGACCTATGAGGCGCGGCTGGTCACGTTGGCGGGCAAGAAACTGGACAAGCACGATCTGGCCAACGCAACACAAGCCGAACTGGCGGTTCAGGCCGTCACCAGCCGCGCGCTGCGTGTGACTTCGGTCGAAGCCAAGCCCGCCGCGCGCAATCCAAGCGCGCCGTTCATGACTTCGACCCTGCAACAGGAGGCGAGCCGCAAATTCGGCATGGGCGCGCGCCATGCAATGCAGGTTGCGCAGCGCCTCTATGAGGCCGGATACATTACTTATATGCGAACCGACGGGATCGACATGGCACCCGAGGCCGTGACGGCAACGCGCGACACCATCGCGGATCGGTACGGTGCAGAATATGTGCCGGACAGCCCGCGTATGTACAAGAACAAGGCCAAGAACGCGCAGGAAGCACACGAATGTATCCGCCCCACGGATATGACGCGCGATGCCAAGGCGCTGAAGGTCACGGATGAAGATCAGCGCAAGCTTTATGATCTGATCTGGAAACGGACCATTGCCTGCCAGATGGCAGCAGCACGGTTGGAGCGCACCACGGTCGAGATTGGCAGTGACGACGGTCAGGTCGGCCTGCGTGCCACCGGTCAGGTGGTATTGTTCGACGGGTTCATGCGCGTCTATGAGGAAGGCCGCGATGATGTCGCCGATGATGACGAAAAGCGCCTGCCACAGATCATGCAGGGCGACCCCGCGCGCTTTTCCAAAACTACGTTGCGTGATCAGTTTGCCAAGGCCACCAGCGAGTCGGATAAAGCCGCAATCATGGCCGATAACGAAGCCGTTCTGGCGTTGCAGCATCACACGCAACCGCCCCCGCGCTATACCGAGGCCACTTTGGTCAAGCGGATGGAGGAGTTGGGGATCGGACGTCCTTCGACCTATGCCTCGATCGTGACCACGATTCAGGACCGCGAATATGTGCGCAAAGACAAGAACCGGCTGATCCCCGAAGAAAAAGGCCGGATCGTCACAATCTTTCTGCTGAACTTTTTCCGTCAATACGTTGGATACGAGTTCACCGCGAATCTGGAAGAGCAACTGGATGACGTCAGCGCCGGTGATCGTGACTACAAGGATCTGCTGGGCAAGTTCTGGCGTGATTTTTCGGCAGCGATTGGCGAAACATCCGAACTGCGCATATCGGAAGTGCTGGACAAGCTGGACGAGGCATTGGCGCCACAGCTTTACCCCCCGCGTGAAGACGGGTCCGACCCGCGTATCTGCCCGAAATGCGGGTTGGGACAATTGCACCTGAAAACCTCGCGCACCGGCGGGTTCGTGGGCTGCGGAAACTATCCGGAGTGCACTTATACGCGGCCTATCGCCGGTGAAGGCGCGGAAGGCGACGAACAATTGCTGGGCGAAGACGCCGGGGATGAGATCTGGCTGAAGTCCGGCCGATTTGGGCCGTATGTCCAGCGAGGCGAACCCACGCCCGAGAACAAGAAGCCGCCGCGCGCCTCGCTTCCACGCGGCTGGAGCAAGGATGACATGGATCTGGACAAGGCGCTGACGCTTCTGTCCCTGCCGCGGCAGATCGGTGAGCACCCCGAAGGCGGCATGATCACCTCGAACTTCGGGCGTTTTGGCCCTTATCTGATGCATCAATTGGCCGATGAAGCCAAGCCGGTCTATGCCAACCTCAAAGACCCAAACGATGTGTTCGAGATCGGTATGAACCGCGCCGTAGAGCTTTTGGCGGAAAAACGAGCCAATCCCGGTGGGCGCGGGCGCGCAGCGGCAAAAGCTTTGACGGACCTGGGCGAGCATCCCGATGGCGGCGCGATGCAGGTTCTGGACGGACGGTACGGGCCATATGTGAAGTGGGAAAAGGTCAACGCGACCATCCCGAAAGACATCAAGCCCGAAGACGTGACGCAGGAAATGGCCATCGAACTGGTCAATGAGCGCGCATCCAAGAAGGGCACCAAGAAAAAGGCTGCACCCAAAAAGAAGGCTGCCGCCAAGAAGACAGCAAAGAAAGCGGCTGAATAAACCGGACTTTTGACCGGGACATGTCACCAAACGCGCGGGCCGGTTTCTGAATAAAGGAACCGGCCCGCGTGTTTATGGACTGACGCGATACAGGATTGCGTTGTTCAGTAAAGGAGTTGAGACATGTTCAGAACCGCCATTCTTGTTGCGGCGATAAGCGTTGCGGCTGCCACGCAGGGCCAGGCCGCGCATCACGTCAAGTCCGCCACAGCCGAAATCATCAACGCGCAAGGCGACGTCATTGGTCAGGCGAAGGCGACGCAAGGGCCCAATGGTGTTCTGCTGCACGTGCGCGTCACAGACCTGCCGCCGGGAAAACATGGGTTGCACCTGCACAGCCATGGTGTCTGCGAGGCCGGCGAAGGGTTCAAGACGGCCCAAGGCCATGTTGGAAAAGTTGAAGGCGCACATGGTCTGCTGAACCCTGAAGGCCCCGAGCCCGGCGATCTGCCCAATCTATATGTGGGACAGGATGGCGTGGGCGAGATGGAGGCCTTTACAAACCTGGTTTCGCTTGAGGGTGACGGGAACACATTGCTGGATGCGGACGGGTCAACTTTCATCATCCACGAAGCTGGCGACGATCACATTAGCCAGCCCATTGGCGGTGCTGGCGGGCGCATCGCCTGTGGGATCCTGATCGCCGACTGACACTATTGTCAGCTGATCTACCGTAGAAATACCTGAACCTTCTGGTTTTATTGACTTCCCCATGACGTGGCGGCACAACCTGCCCATCACCATGACATTGGGGGAGTTTTCCATGAAGAAAGTCTATGCCAATGCCGCCGAGGCACTCGATGGGGTGCTGACGGATGGCATGCTGATTGCCGCGGGCGGGTTTGGCCTGTGCGGCATTCCCGAACTGTTGCTTGCTGCCATCCGGGATTCGGGCGTCAAGGACCTGAGCTTTGCGTCGAATAACGCCGGTGTGGACGATTTCGGTATCGGCATCCTGTTGCAGACCAAGCAGGTCAAAAAGATGATCAGCTCGTATGTCGGCGAAAACGCCGAATTCATGCGTCAGTATCTGAGCGGCGAGTTGGAACTGGAATTCAACCCGCAAGGAACACTGGCCGAACGGATGCGCGCCGGTGGTGCCGGTATTCCCGGGTTCTACACCAAGACGGGCGTCGGCACCGTGATTGCGGAAGGCAAGGAGCACAAAGATTTCAACGGCGAGACCTATATCCTTGAGGAAGGCATTTTTGCCGATCTGGCTATCGTCAAGGCCTGGAAAGCTGACGACACCGGCAATCTGGTGTTCCGCAAGACCGCCCGCAACTTTAACGTGCCCGCTGCCACCTGCGGCAAGATCTGCGTGGCCGAAGTGGAAGAGATTGTTCCGCGCGGCTCACTGGACCCGGACAAGATCCACCTGCCCGGCATCTATGTGCATCGCATCATTCAGGGCGATCACGAAAAGCGCATCGAACAGCGCACCACCCGCAAGAAGGAGGATGCATAATGCCCTGGGACCGCAATCAGATGGCCGCACGCGCGGCAGAGGAACTGGAAGACGGCATGTATGTGAACCTCGGCATCGGGATTCCGACGCTGGTGGCGAACTATGTGGGCGACAAGGACATCACTCTGCAATCGGAAAACGGAATGCTGGGTATGGGCCCTTTCCCGTATGAGGGCGAAGAAGACCCGGACCTGATCAACGCGGGCAAACAAACGATCACCGAACTGTCCCGCACTGCCTATTTCGACAGCGCCACATCCTTTGCGATGATCCGGGGCGGCAAGATTGCTGCTGCGATTCTGGGTGCTATGGAAGTGGATGAGAAAGGCGACCTGGCAAACTGGATGATTCCCGGCAAGCTGGTGAAAGGCATGGGTGGCGCCATGGACCTGGTTGCGGGCGTTGGGCGCGTGATCGTGGTTATGGACCACACCAACAAGCACGGTGAAAGCAAGGTCCTGAAGGAATGCACTCTGCCACTGACAGGCAAGGGTGTCGTGGATCGCATCATCACTAATCTGGGCGTTCTGGACGTGGTCGAGGGCGGATTGAGAATCGTCGAACTGGCAGATGGTGTCAGTGAAGACGAAATGCGCGCTGCGACCGAAGCGACAATCGTCGGCTGAACAAAAGAAAAGGCCCGCCGGATCGAGGCGGGCCTTTTTCAATTTGAGGTCTGGAACACGCACCCATCTGAAATCAGATCCGGCGGTGTCGCGCACAAAGCCCGCGCGATCTGGAAAGCGGCCAGAACCTTGGGGACATAGTCTCGGGTTTCGGCATAAGGCGGCACGCCGCTGTGTTTGCGTACAGCCCCCTCACCCGCGTTGTAACCGGCCAGAACCAGAATCGGATCATTCCCGAACTCTTCCATCAGCCAGTTGAGGTATTTCACGCCCCCGGCGATGTTCTGCGAGGGTTGCAGACTGTCCTTAACGCCAAAGCGGGCAGCTGTGGCGGGCATCAATTGCATAAGCCCCTGCGCGCCGGCCGAACTGACGGCATCTGCGCGACCGGCCGATTCAACCGAAATGACGGCCAGCACCAGCGCTGGCGACACATTGGTTCCCACGGTTGACCGCAAAATCTCGAGCCCGCGTTCTTTTGCTATGTTTTGCAGAGCTTGCAGCCGGGGCGATCTTACATTCGTCGCCGCCAGCGCGTTTATCGCAGCATCAAGCCGCCCGGCCCCGCTTTCATCAATGTGTGGTGAAATGCGGTCCCAGAATGCCTTGTACGACCCTTTAGGGTCAGGCGCGGCACCGATTCCGGGCACTGTTGGCTGAACCACTTTGGTTCTTGCTATGATTTCTGGAACCACCAGTTCCACCCCTGTACTGGGGGCTGAGGGCTTGGCCGCGTGTTCCTCGGGGGTGATCTGAATCGTCACGCGAGGACGCTCACCCGGCTTGGGAGCTTTGATCCGCTTGTAAACTCCGCGCGGCTCAACCTCGGTCGCATACCCGGGTGCGACACCAGATAGTAGAAACGCCAGTACACCGGCGCATTGAAGTGCGTTCCGGAGAGTCATGTGCCTGCCTCATGTATTCTTTTTACGCGATTTGAACCGCGAATCTTCGCCCAAAGCCAGAAAAACAAAGCGAATTGGGGCAATTTCGCCTCATTTGGCGTAAATTTGCACCGCTACAGAGCGCTTGGCATCAATCAAAGAATTTTTTTTTGCCTTATTTACAAACGCTTACGCATTTAGTGACTAAAAAGTTAAGCCGCGCGAAAAAAAATCTGTGTTTGGCCCAATTCCTGCCACGCACAACAGGCAAACATTAATCCATACCGAGACGGACATGAGCGGACTGAGAGAGAAAGCTCTGAAGAACGCCGAGGTTTGTTAAACTCTTTTTGATCCTTTAGGAGGGACGTAACATGATCAAGTTCATCAAGAACTTCCGCAAAGACGAAGACGGCGCAGTAACAGTTGACTGGGTTGTTCTGACCGCAGCAGTCATCGGCCTGGCAGCCGTTGCGTACAACCAGATTGAGCAAGGCGCGACTGGCCTGGCCACTGGTGTGAACACCGCACTGAACGCCGCATCGCTGAGCACTGGCGACAACACCGGTGCCGAAGGTGGTATCACCACAGCAGGCACCAACTAATAAACGCCTGCTTTAGAATGAATTCTGGCCGCGCCCTTTTGGGCGCGGCCATTCTTTTTGGGGGCGACAGATTGGTTCCATGCACAACCTTTGTGTTTCCTCTGAGACCACCGGAAGCTGTTTTGAATAGCACCCAAGTATTTTCTCTCTCATAAATACATCTTCGCATTCATGACAGAAGCAGCAAATCAGAGTCCCAACATCTGACGAGAACTTCAGGATGTTCAAATAAAATCAATATTTAGCCTAATTTCCGCCACCAGAGTTTCTCAGTTCTGTGCAAACATGATGCGCAAATTGGGAAAGTCATTCAGGGAGACAGCGATGGTCAAGTTCCTAAAGTTCTTTGAATCCAGCGAGGACGGTGCGGTTACTGTAGACTGGGTCGTCCTTACAGCCGCAGTTATAGGACTGTCCGGTGCTGCGTATGGCGTAATCGACGCGGGTGTAACCGGCATGGGTGGCGGTGTTAACGAAGCAATGAGTACCGCCGTCGTAAGCACAGGCACAAATAACGATGCTAATGCTGGTATAATCACGGCAGGAACCAACTGAACCTCAGTTGGTTTTCACGTTAACTGGGTTTTCTGAATCCTACATTGAAAATGTTTGGGCATACAGCGCTGCGACCTTCACAGGCGCGGCGTTTGTTTTGCTTGGTTCAACCCAGCTCATCGTGAACAAAAAACCTCAGCAGTTCCGCGGCAATGTCCAAAACTCACGCAGAATCTAACAAGCAGACATTTTTGTCCCACATTTCGACACAATTTACATTTAACACTTGGGCTGTTTCAAAGCGGCCCTTTGGCCGCTTAGTATTCGACTAAATAAGAAAGAGGTGCATGTATGCGAGCGGTATTCGGACTTGTCCTGATTGTCGGCGTTGCTCTGGCTGGGGGCGCCGTTTACATGGCGCGCAACTATATTGCGGCTTACCAAAGCGAACTGGCGCGACAGAAACAAGCGGCGGAAGAAGCGCTGGCCAACGCCAAAGTCGATGTCATTCCAACGGTAACTGTTTACGTTTCAAATCGTGCGCTGAAATATGGTGAACGCCTGACGCAGGAAGACGTTCGTGCCGTAGACTGGCCAGAAAACGCGATTCCCGCAGGTACATTCTCTGATCTCACTGTGCTGTTTCCCGAAAGTGGTGCCAATGAGCGTTATATTCTGAGGACCATGGAAAAGGATGAGGCGATTATGGAGGTCAAGATTACACGGCCAGGCGAATCGGCTGGCCTGACCTCGCGACTTGAAAAAGGTATGCGCGCCTTTGCGATCAGCGTCGACGTGGCCTCCGGTGTTTCAGGGTTCCTGCGCCCCGGCGACAATGTTGACATCTACTGGACCGGATCGAGCGGCACCGTCGAGGGCAATACCGGCGGCATCACCAAACTGATCGAAGCCAACGTTCAGCTCATCGCCGTCGACCAGACCGCTGGTTCGGACGTCGCAAGCGCAACGATTGCGCGCACAGTCACGGTCGCAGCCACACCGGAACAGGTTGCTGCGCTGGCGCAGGCCCAGAACACCGGTCGCCTGTCACTGGCTCTTGTAGGGGTGCAGGATGACTCAGTTGCGTCGACAATCGAGGTGGATCAGCGCAAACTGCTTGGAATTACGGCAGCCGCACCGGAACCCGAAAAAGAAGTTGAACAGGTCTGCACGACGCGCATCAGACGCGGTGGCGAGATTGTCAACGTGCCTATCCCCTGTACAAATTGACGCCAATTCAGAGTGTTACAAGATCGGAGCCGCATCTCAGATGCGGCTCTTTTCTTGTTGTTGTTGCCAATTCTCCACATAAGGAAAATTCCAGAAACCATTGATTATTGCAATAAATTCGGATTTCGCGCAGTCTCTTTGAACATAGGGCATAAGACCCAAAAAAACGAGGCGTGATCGGAGAGGCAGGTCACATGACAATACGTTCCTGGATCAGCGCAACCCTGCTGGGGTTGTCGCTTGTTATGGGCCCGGTCGGCGATGCCGCCTGGGCTGAAACCCTTCGCGTGGTAAAAAAGGGCACGGTGGAAACACTGGATGTACCAATGAATCGCGCGATTGTTGTGGAAAGCGAACAACCGTTTGCAGAGCTCAGCATTGCCAACGCAGGCATTGCGGACATCTCATCGCTTTCGGATCGCACAATCTATGTTTTGGGTAAGGCCCCGGGCCTGACCACGCTGACACTGTTCGATGGCGCGGGAAATCTGCTGGCCAACGTACGTGTCCGGGTTGCACCCGATGTAACCGAATTTAAAGAGCGTCTGCGTCAGATCCTGCCAAACGAGCAGGTGGAAGTGCGCACCGCCAATGATGGGATTGTGCTATCCGGCACGGTTTCAAGCGCAGCCAAACTGGCCCGCGCACTTGAATTGGCTGAACGGTACGCGCCGGAACGTGTTTCGAACCTGATGTCCGTTGGTGGCGTGCAGCAAGTTATGCTGAAGGTACGCTTCGCCGAGATGAATCGCTCAGTCGCGAAAAGTCTGTCGGCTTCGCTTGGATTCGGCGGCAGTGACGTAACCGGTGGCCTCAATACGCTCAACAACCAGTTAGCACTTACCAACGCATTGGCCAATAATATACCGGCAGTTCAGGCCAATACGGGTGCGATCCTGTTTGGCTTCGGCGCCGGCTCAACCCAGGTTCGATTGTTGCTGGAGGCGCTTGAAAGCAAGGGGTTGGCCCGCAGCCTGGCCGAACCGAATCTGTCGGCGCTGTCTGGACAGGAAGCAACGTTCCTGGCAGGTGGTGAGGTTCCGATCCCGGTGCCGCAGGATGACGGTGTTGTCGGAATCGAGTACAAAGCCTTCGGCGTCGAAATGGACTTCATCCCACGGGTCGTGGACGGCAACCTGATCAACCTCGAAATGGGAACAGCGGTTTCCACTATCGATCAAAGCTCGGACTTTACGATCAACGGCGATTCAGTCCCCAGCTTTATTACTCGCCGGGCGTCGACGACTATTGAATTGCGCGACGGTGAAAGCTTTGCCATTGCAGGGCTGATACAAGACGATTTTGCTGATTTGAGCAATCAGGTTCCCTGGCTGGGCGACGTACCAGTTTTAGGTGCGTTGTTCCGCAGCGCTAACTATCAGCGGCAACAGACTGAACTTGTGATTATCATCACAGCGCATCTGGTAACACCGACACGTGGCGAGGCACTTGCCCTTCCCACTGATCGTGTCAAACCGCCCAGTGAATTTGACCTGTTCGTGAATGGTCGGGTTGCTCGTACACAGCGTCCCGGAGCTGGCGGAGCGTCCGAAATTGCCAAACAGGATTTCGGCAGCTCGTACGGCTACGTCCTAGATTGATCAGGAGGATAGGACCAATGCAGAAGTGGATCATCACACTGGGTCTTACGGTCGCCGTTGCCGCATGTGCGCGCGAAGCCGGATACGAGATCGATGCCGGAACCTTCGGAAACGCGACATTGAACAATATTCAGGTTCAAAACGGCGAGTTGACATATGCTCAGATTCTCGGTCGCAGATTTGCCGCAGATGTGCCCAGTCAAGTGAACTTTGCCTTCAACAGTTCGCAACTGGACGCATCAGCCCAACGCATCCTCCTGCAGCAGGCTGACTGGATCAAACAGTTTCCCGAAGCCAGGTTCCGGGTTTACGGGCATACAGACGCCGTAGGCTCAACAAGCTACAACAAGAGCCTTGGGATGCGCCGTGCACAGGCAGTCGTGGCATTCCTGGAACGGCAAGGGATCTCGCGCTCGCGCCTGGAAGCCGTTGTATCTTATGGAAAAACACAGCCATTGATCGCAACACCGAACCGGGATCGTCGCAACCGCAGGACTGTAACCGAAGTTTCGGGCTTTGTTGATCGACACCCACAACTGCTGGACGGCAAATACGCCAACGTCATCTACCGCGAATACGTCGAAAGTGCGGCCTGGAAGACCGTGATCGGGGACGTGACTGCGACGGATACGACGAACTAGTGCCGTTAGCTCTGGTGGATAATACAATCAGAATGGGCGACATCGTCGCCCATTTCCCTACAATTGGTTCTTTTGCGCCCAATTCTTGCCCAACTTCAAAGCAACATTGTGAACAATAGGGTGACCTGCGGCCAAATTTGACCGTATTGGGGCGACAGCACATCAATCTGGCGGAATTCGTTCATATGACATGCTGAGCCCTCACGACGAGGATAGTGTTTATGACCAGCGCAACGCCGCAAGACGAAAATTCTGCAATCCTGGCCTGCACCATAAGCCGGGATGTCCAGAATTTTGACCTTCTGATTGAAGACATGGAAACCATTCTGGGCGAGCGCTGGGGCGACCTGGGCTTTGCCGAAGCGCTGGCCTTTTTCAGCCAGCCAGAAGCCGAAGCGCTTGAATTCGTTGCATTGGCAATCGACGGGGAAGATGAAGACAACCTGTCATTGATGGGTGAAATCATCACGCGGGCCAAGGAAAAGAAGATCAAGGTCGTCCTGATCGCCGAAGACGTCACACCAGCTTCGCTCCACCAATTGCTGCGCAAGGGCGCGGACGAATTTGTCCCCTACCCGCTGCCGGAAGGTGAATTGCAGGAAGCGGTCGAACGCATGAAGCAGCCCGATCCGGTTGTCATGGCGCAAGCAGCAGCTGTTCCATTGGCAAATGGCGAATCGAAAGAAGGCGCGTTGTTCGTCGTTCAGGGACTTGCTGGTGGCGTGGGATCCACGACTTTGGCGGTAAACCTGGCCTGGGAACTGGCCTGTGCCTCGGACAAGGATGCCCCGTCTGTCTGTCTGATCGATCTGGATCTGCAATACGGCACGGTTTCAACCTATCTGGACCTGGCACGCCGCGAGACGGTGTTCGAAATGCTGTCGGATACGGATTCGATGGACAGCGAGGTTTTCTCACAAGCTCTTCAAACTTATGAAGAAAAACTTCAGGTCCTGACTGCACCATCCGACATGGTGCCATTGGACCTGATTACCCCCGAGGACATCCAGCGCGTGATTGACGTGGCGCGCACACATTTCGACTATGTGGTTGTGGATATGCCCAAAACGCTGGTCTTGTGGTCGGAAACGGTCTTGCAGGCGGCGCATGTATATTTTGCAATGATCGAGCTTGATATGCGATCGGCTCAGAACGCCCTGCGCCTCAAGCGCGCATTGCAGGCCGAAGAACTGCCCTTCAACAAGCTGCGCTTTGCGCTGAACCGCGCCCCCAAATTCACCGATTTGAATGGAAAAAGCCGCGTGAAACGTATGGGGGAAAGCCTTGGCATCTCAATTGACCTGCTGCTGCCTGATGGGGGCAAACCTGTCATGCAAAGTGGCGATCATGGCCTGCCGCTGGCAAATTCGGCCGCCAAGAACCCGCTTCGCCGGGAAATCGCGAAGCTGGCCAAATCACTTCACAGCCTTGGCAGCAGCAGCGCTGAAGCTGCGTAACATCATCCCAAGGGGGGATCGCCGTGTTCTCAAGATATAAAAAACAGCCAGCAGCGCAGCCGGTAAAAGCAGCTGCGCAGCCAGCCGAGACAGCGGCACCCGCCGCACAAGCTGCCCCCACCCCCGCAGCAACTGCCGTCGCACGCAGACCTCAGAAGAAAGCCGCCGAGGTTGCTGGGGCCGACCGTGATCGAAAGCGCAAAGAACGGTTGAGTGAGATCAAGATCGAACTGCACCGCGAGTTGCTGGAAAACCTGAACCTCGCGGCTTTGGAGACCGCGGCCGAAGCGGAACTGCGGGCTGAAATCAGCGCGATCGCCAGCGAAGTTCTGGAAACCAGGAACATCGTTCTGAATCGCGACGACCGATCGCAGCTGAACAAAGAACTTTATGACGAAGTAACAGGCCTTGGCCCGCTTGAGACGCTGCTGCAGGACGATACGGTCAACGATATTCTGGTCAACGGACCGCATCAGATATTCGTGGAACGTGCCGGCAAGCTGGAAATCAGCGACATCACGTTCAAGGATGAAAAGCACCTGATGCGGATCATCGACAAGATCGTGTCTGCGGTAGGCCGTCGAGTCGATGAATCCAACCCCTATGTTGACGCCCGACTGGCCGATGGATCGCGTTTCAACGCCATGGTGCCCCCTATCGCGGTTGATGGGTCTCTGGTTTCGATTCGTAAGTTCAAAAAAGACAAGCTGGGTATTGATGATCTGGTCAATTTCGGTGCGTTCACCGAGGAAATGGCCGCCTATTTGCAAGCTGCCGTGTCGACCCGCCTGAACGTCATTGTGTCGGGCGGTACCGGTTCTGGTAAAACGACCACACTCAACGCTTTGTCCAGCTTTATCGACGATGCCGAACGCATCCTGACCATCGAGGATACAGCGGAACTCCAGTTGCAACAGACGCATGTGGGCCGGATGGAAAGCCGCCCGCCCAACGTGGAAGGCAAAGGTGAGGTCAGCCCGCGCGACTGTCTGAAAAACGCCCTGCGTATGCGCCCTGACCGCATCATCGTGGGCGAGACACGCGGCGCCGAGGTGATCGACATGTTGCAGGCCATGAACACTGGTCACGACGGTTCGATGACCACGATCCACGCGAACTCGGCCCGTGACGGGATTTCACGTCTGGAAAACATGATCGCGATGGCCGGCATCGAAATGCCCATTAAGGCCGTCCGCAGCCAGATCGCAAGCGCTGTAAACCTGATCGTTCAGGCCAGCCGATTGCAGGACGGTTCGCGCCGGATGACCTCGATCACCGAAATTACCGGTATGGAAGGTGACGTGATTTCAATGCAGGAAATCTTTCGTTTTCAACGTGTTGGCCTTACACCTGACAACAAGATCATCGGTCACTTTACGGCAACTGGTGTGCGCAGCCACTATTCGGAACGCTTCCGTCTGTGGGGTTTTGATCTGCCCGCATCCATCTACGACCCAACCACAATGTAGGAGAACCGGGTATGCAATTGCCTATGGAGGCGATCATCTATGTCGCCATCTTTGTGGGGGTTCTTGCCCTGGTCGAGGGCATCTATCTGGTTGCGTTCGGCAAATCCATCAGCCTGAACAGCCGGGTAAACCGGCGTCTGGACATGCTGGAAAAGGGTGCCGGGCGCGAACAGGTTCTGGAGCAGCTGCGCAAGGAAATGCAGCAGCACATGAAATCACAGAGCATCCCTCTGTATTCTCTGCTTGCTGACAAGGCTCAAAAAGCCGCGATTGCGTTTTCTCCCCGTCAGCTGATCATGATCATGGCGCTGGTCTCGGCCATGGCGTTTGTCGGTCTGAGCATCGGTACCGCGACAGAAACGGCGCTGCGCGCCGCGATTTCAATCGCCATCGGTATTGGCGGTGTTTACGCGTGGGTGAACCACAAGGCCAAGAAACGTATGGGCATGATCGAAGAGCAACTGCCTGACGCGGTTGAGCTGATGGTGCGTTCGCTTCGTGTGGGTAATCCTTTCGTTTCGACAATTCAGGTTGTTTCCAACGAAGTTCAGGATCCGCTGGGAACCGAGTTTGGTATTATCGCGGATGAATGCGCCTATGGGCGCGATGTGGGCGAGGCGCTCAAAGATATGGCTGAACGTCTGGATATGCAGGATTTGCGGTTCCTGGCCGTTGCAGTGGGTATTCAGCAGCAGTCCGGTGGTAATCTGGCCGAAATTCTGGCTGGATTGGCACAGGTGATCCGCGCGCGGTTCCGCCTGTTCCGACGCGTCAAGGCCATCACGGCCGAAGCACAGTGGTCCGGCAAGTTCCTGTCTGGCTTCCCAATTGCGTGTCTGATTTTCATCCTGGTCAAGGATCCGGGGTATTATGACGAAGTGTTGGATCACCCCTGGTTCATCCCTGCGTGTTTCATTGTCGGCATTTTGCTGACACTGAACCTGATCGTCATGAAGATCATCACCAACATCAAGGTCTGAGGGCAGCACAATGGAATTTCTGACCAACATCAATGACCTGCTGACCCAACACCTGGGTGAGTTCGGCCCCCTTATCGTAGTGGGTGTACTTGGCCTGATCATGGTTCTTGTCGCCGTCTCACTGATTATGAGCCAGCCGGAAGATCCTCTGAAAAAGCTTCAGCGGTCGAATGCAGCCCCACGGGCAACGAAAAAAAGCAAGAAAGAGCAACTGCGTAACTCCAGCCGCAATGAGCAGCTTGAGAAATTCGCGACCTTCCTGGAGCCGAAAAACGAAGAAGAGTATTCGGCGGTTGAGCTGAAGCTGCGTCAGGCGGGTTACCGGTCAAAAGATGCGGTCCGGTTCTTTCACTTTGCGCAATTTTCGCTGGGTATCATTGGTATCGTTGTCGGTGTTCTGCTGATTACGGTCCTGTCAAACGGCCAGGAATTCACCGGCCAGCAAATGATGATCCGGGTGTTCGTGCCAGCCGCAATTGGTTATTTCGCCCCGAAGTACTGGATCACGCGCCGGGTCGAAGCACGCAAAGAGGCGATTACCGCAGGTTTTCCGGATACGCTTGACCTGATGCTGGTCTGCGTTGAGGCCGGGCAGTCACTGGACCAGGCCATCGTTCGTGTGTCCGGTGAAATGAAATCCTCCTACCCCGATATCGCTCAGGAATTCGAAACCGTCGCACACGAGATGAAAGCCGGTAAGGACAAAGACACTGTTTTGCGCGATTTCGGAGTGCGCTGCGGCGTACAGGACGTGAACTCATTCGTCACCGTGATGATCCAGTCGGCGACTTTCGGTACATCCATTGCCGAGGCATTGCGGGTATACGCCGCTGAAATGCGCGACAAACGCGTGATGCGGGCCGAAGAGGCTGCGAACAAGTTGCCTACCAAGATGACTCTTGTCACAATGATGCTGACAGTTCCGCCACTGCTGATCATTCTGGTCGGCCCGTCGGCGAATGTCATTTCGAGTTTCGGGCGTGCGGGCGGATAAAACCCTATGAAAGCTGAATTCAGGTGCTTCCCTTCCGGGTTTCGCCGAATACTTAAGGCCACCGTGGTTTGCGCCATGGTGGCTTCTTGCACAGAAGGCCTGACACCAAACGGACTGGATGCGCCGGGAGTTGATCCCAGGGGACAAGCAGAAGACAATATCGAGGTCGGAAACCGGCTGATGGCTGCCGGTGAATACGAACTGGCGCTTGAGACCTTTACCCGTGCCGCGTTGGATCAGGGCATGACGACACAGGTCCTGACTTCTCTGGGTACCGCCAATCTTGGGTTGCGGCGTTTAGGGCAGGCCGAAGAACTGCTGCGCCGCGCCGTGGAAGACGATCCGGATTGGCCTGTTGCATGGAATAATCTGGGCGTTCTGCTGATGGAGAAACAGGAATACCCCGAAGCGGCGCAGGTCTTTCAACGGGCTTATGCGCTGGACAATGGCGAAAGTGACGCAATCCGCGACAATCTGCGCTTAGCGCTCGCAAAAATGGAAAATCCTGTTAATAATATCCCGCAAGAACAACAAGAATTTACACTGGAGCAGCTTGGCGACGGGCAATTCGCGCTACGCAAGATCCAGTAATCGAGGCAAGAGCAGTAAAGGACGCAAAAATGCGCCAGCAATTCTTGATTCCGACTGTTATTATCAGCGGTCTGTTCCTTTCGGCATGTGCAAAGGAAACCGAAGAGGAAAAGGTGGAACGTACGTTTCAGGAAGTGAACGTCATTGACGAAACCAACCTGAACGATGTGTTGTTGAATGCCGCCGACCCGAACGAGGCGGTGACCTATTTTCACGGTGCCGCACTCAAAAACCCTGATCGCATCGACCTTCAGCGCGGGCTGGCAATATCCCTGGGTCGCGCAAAACGCACCACCGAAGCGGCAGCAGCGTGGAAGCGCGTGACGACAATGAAGGGTACGAACGCCGCGGACAAGGTCGAGTACGCCGATGCGCTAGTGCGAAATGGCGACTGGTCTCAGGCCAAAACCGTTCTGGATTCGGTTCCCCCGACATTCGAAACCTTCAAACGCTACCGCCTTGAGGCGGTGGTCGCGGATTCCCGGAAAGAATGGAAGCGGGCTGATCATTTCTATGAAACGGCCGTAGGGCTAACCACCCGCCCAGGCAGCGTGATGAACAATTGGGGGTACTCGAAGCTGACCCGCGGCCAGTATGCCGAAGCCGAACGCCTGTTCACCGACGCAATTCGTCAGGACAGCTCTTTGTTCACTGCCAAGAACAATCTGGTGCTGGCCCGGTCAGCGCAGGGCAACTACAGCCTTCCGGTGGTTCCAATGACCCAGGTCGAACGGGCCCAACTGTTGAACACGATGGGGATTTCCGCAGTCAAGCAGGGCGACGTAGAAACCGCGAAAAACCTGTTCCGCGAGGCCATTGCCACCCATCCGCAGCATTTCGATGAAGCGGTCCGGTCGCTTCGTGCGCTTGAAGAGGCCTGACACATGCAAATCCCCGCTGCGGCGGCGGCATGGTTCCTGCCCTTTGTGCTGCCGATCTGCTTTTACGTGGCCTTTACGGATCTGCGTGAGATGCGGATCAAGAACCATGCAGTAGTTGCCCTGGCTCTGATTTATGTCGTGGTCGGGCTGATTGCTATCCCACCGTGGTCCACCGGCGCGGTTAGCGGCCATCTGCTACTGATCAATGTGTCGATGCCGATCTATTTCTGGCACCTTCTACATATCCTCGTGGTGTTGATTTTCGGCATTCTCCTGAACGCTTCGGGAGCGATGGGTGCGGGCGACGCGAAATTTCTTGCCGCATCCGCGCCGTTTGTCTGGCTTGGCGATCTGAAGCTGGTTCTGCTTATTCTGACCGCCTGTATTCTGGCCGCTGTGGTCACGCACCGTTTGGCGAAAATCACAAGGTTGCGTACCATTGCTCCACATTGGGAAAGCTGGGATCGGGGCAAACAGTTCCCCATGGGGTTCGCACTGGGTGGATCGCTGGCCATGTATCTGATTCTGGGTACTGTTCTCGGTTCGTAAACTATCATCAGCGCGCCTTGCCGCTGCCTTTGTCCCGCCACAAAGCTGGGTCACTTTTCCTTCAAGTCGCCCTTATTCGGGCAATTGGCGTTACAATTTGACGAACGAGCACCGCGCATGAATATGCAGACTTCCTCTGTTATGGCCCCCCCTGCCCCGAAGGGGTTAGGCGAAATGAAGCTTCCGCTGGTGATGATGCGGGACATCTTGCTGAAGACCATATTCCGCAAGAATGCGAGCACAGTGTCAGAAGTTTCAGCAGCCATATGTCTGCCCGGCGCAGTCACGCAGGAACTGATCGATATCGCGCGCGAGCAAAAGCTGCTTGAGGCTACGGGGACGCTGAACGCCAACAGTGGCAACGAGATGGGATATCAGCTGACTGATGCCGGCAAGGCCCGCGCACTGGATGCCCTCAGCCAGTCCGAGTATTTCGGTGCGATGCCCGTCCCGCTGGACGTCTATCGCGAGCAGGTCAAGCGCCAGTCGATCCGCAACATTCAGGTCACGCGCGACCAGCTGACCAATGCGATGGGGCACCTGGTTCTGCCCGACAGCCTGCTGGATCATCTGGGCCCGGCGGTCAGCGCAGGCCGGTCGATCCTGATGTATGGACCGCCGGGCAACGGTAAGTCGTCCATCTCGAACGGCATTCGCGATGCGTTGGGGGACAATGTCTATGTCCCCTATGCCATCGAATATGCGGGTCAGGTGATCACGGTCTACGACCCGATCGTGCATACCGCGATCGAGCAGGAAGCCGACGACCCGAACAGCCTGCGCCGCCGCAAGCGGTTCGACTCACGCTATGTGCAGTGTGAACGCCCGACCGTGGTTACCGGCGGCGAACTGTCGCTTAGTATGCTGGACCTTGTCTACAACCCCACGGCAAGAACCTATCAGGCACCGCTACAGCTGAAATCCACGGGCGGCATCTTTATCGTGGACGACCTTGGCCGTCAGGCCGAACCGCCGCAGGCGCTGGTCAACCGCTGGATTGTTCCACTGGAAGAAAACAAGGATATCCTGGGCCTGCAATCGGGTGAGAAATTCGAAGTTCCATTTGATACGCTGGTCATCTTCTCGACCAACTTCCACCCGAACGAGATCTTTGACCAGGCAGCCCTGCGCCGGATTTTCTTCAAGATCAAGATCGACGGTCCGAATCAGGAGAACTTCCTGAAGATTTTCGCCATGGTTGCGCGTAAACGCGGGATGCCACTGGATGAGGCGGCGCTGGTGCATCTGCTGAAGGTCAAATACCCGACCATCAACAACATCTACGCCAACTATCAACCGATCTTTCTGATCGACCAGATGATCTCGATCTGCGAGTTCGAAGGCATCCCCTATCAGATGAGCCCCGAACTGATCGACCGGGCCTGGGCCAACATGTTCGTCAAAGACGAGAAAATCGTCAAATAACGCCGTGCCATTACCACTCCGGGGCGGGTAGTCTGCGTTCATGACGCAGATTCCCGCACGGATTGCCGCGTGGTTTTCCACCAAAGGCTGGTCCATCCACCCGCATCAGCAAGAGATGTTCGACCGCGCATGCAGCCCGGCGACACTGCTGATTGCGCCCACCGGTGGCGGCAAGACCATGGCCGGGTTTCTGCCGTCGCTGGCTGAACTTGCGGATGCTGATCACAATGGATTGCACACAATCTATGTCTCGCCGCTCAAGGCGCTGGCCGCCGACATAAAACGCAATCTGCGCACCCCCGTGGATGAGATCGGCCTGCCTGTCAGGATCGAAGACCGAACCGGTGATACCTCGGCCACGCAAAAGAAACGCCAGCGGGCCGATCCGCCGCATATCCTGTTGACCACGCCGGAAAGTCTGGCGTTGCTGACCTCGTACGAGGATGCCCCGCGAATGTTTGAAGGGGTGCAGCGGATCATTGTCGATGAAATCCATGCACTGGCTGAAAGCAAGCGCGGGGATCAGCTGATTCTGGCGCTGGCGCGTCTGCAACGCCTCAATCCCGATCTGCGCCGCGTCGGGTTGTCGGCGACGGTGGAAGATCCTGCTGCGATTGCCCGCTTTCTGGCCCGCCATCCTGATCCCTGCCAGATTGTACAGGCCGACCCCGGCCCGGACCCGGATATCCGAATGCTGGAAACGCCACAGATGCCACCCTGGTCTGGTGGTGGCGCGGCTTATGCCATCCCAGCTGTGCTGGAGCAGATCAAGCATCACAAGACCACGTTGATCTTTCACAATACGCGCGCCCAGGCCGAGATATTCTTTCACAATCTTTGGCTGGCCAATGATGACGGTCTGCCCATCGGTATCCATCACGGCAGTCTGGACCGACAACAGCGCGAGCGGGTCGAGGCGGCGATGGTTCGGGGGGACTTACGCGCCATCGTCTGCACCGGTTCGCTGGATCTGGGCATCGATTGGGGGGATGTCGATCTGGTGATCCAGATCGGCGCGCCCAAGAATGTCAAACGGCTGGTGCAAAGGATAGGACGGGCCAACCACCGCTATAACGCACCTTCCAAGGCGCTTTTGGTGCCTGCCAATCGCTTCGAAGTGGTCGAATGCGTCGCCGCGCTAGAGGCCGCCAAAGCCCATGAATTGGATGGGGAACCCCGCGGTCGCGGCCCGCGCGATGTTTTGTGTCAGCATATCCTGATTGCCGCCTGTGCCGGGCCGTTTAACGCAAATGATCTATATGCCGAGATGACATCCGCCGGGCCTTACGCTCAGCTGAAGCGGGCAGAGTTTGACGCCTGCCTGAATTTCTGCGCCACCGGCGGCTATGCTCTGCAAGCCTATGATCGCTGGCAAAGGTTGCAGCAGCGTACCGACGGGCAATGGCAGTTGCGCGACCCACGCGCCGCATCGCGCATTCGTATGAATCTAGGCACTATTCAGGACACGGATACGCTCAAAGTTCGTCTGAAACGTAACCGGGGCGGCAAACCTCTGGGTGAGGTTGAAGAAGCATTCGCTGCCTCGCTGACGCCCGGCGACACCTTCCTGATCGGCGGGCAAATCGTGCGGTATGAGGGACTGCGCGAGATGGTGGTCGAAGTCTCGCGGCGCGCAGACCGAAAGCCAAAGATTGCGACCTTTTCGGGCACGAAATTCGCAACCTCCACGCAACTCAGCGACCGCATTCTGCGCATGTTTGCCCAAACTGACTGGCCACAGCTTCCCCCTCATACGGCTGAATGGCTGGATTTGCAGCGCCAGATGTCCCGCCTGCCCCAGCGTGATCGTCTGCTGATCGAGAGCTTTCCCAGCGATGGGCGTGAACATCTGTGCGTCTACGGATTCGCTGGTCGCAACGCGCAACAAACACTGGGCCTACTGCTGACCAAACGGATGGAGGAAACCGGACTGGCCCCGCTGGGATTTGTCGCCACGGACTATGCCACGCTGATCTGGGGTCTGGACGCAGTTACCGATCCTCGCCCGTTGCTTCAACCCGATGCGCTGCGCGACGGGCTGGACACCTGGCTGGCAGGTAACGCCGTTATGAAGCGCACGTTTCGTGCATCGGCCACCATTGCGGGTCTGATCGAACGCAACATGGCAGGGCAACGCAAAAGCGGGCGGCAGGCTACGTTTTCGTCAGATATCCTGTATGACACCTTGCTGAAATACGATCCCGATCACCTATTGATGCAGATCACCCGCGAAGAAGCCATGCGCGGGCTTGTCGATTTCGGTCGGATCGAAACAATGTTGGCCCGAATTGGCGACAGAATCGATCTGGTGCGGCTCGAGCGTGTCTCGCCCTTGTCAGCACCACTGTTTCTTGAGGTTGGCAAAGTGCCGGTGAAAGGCAGTGCCGAAGAAAGGCTTCTGGCGGAAGAAAGCGCGCGTCTGCTGCAAGAGGCGGGGTTGGAACAGCTTTGATCTGCTTGCGCCGGGTGCTGAAACAGGTCAAGAACGTATCATGAACGAACTTGAGTTTCCGTTTGCGGGTCAGTGCTTGTGTGCTTTGCCGTCCGGTGCGCTTTGGTGGCCAGACGAAAGCTTGCTGTGCGTGTCGGACCTGCACTTGGGCAAATCCGAGCGCGTGGCGCGGCGTGGTGGGCCTTCGCTTCCGCCTTATGACAGCCGTGAAACGCTGGACCGCCTGAAGGATGATCTGGCGCACACGAACGCCAAAACCGTTGTATGTCTGGGCGACAGCTTCGACGATCTTGAAGCTGCCCGGGCGCTGCCAAAATCAGAAATGCTGAGGATCGCGACCTTACAGTCCGGACGTGAGTGGATCTGGATTGAGGGGAACCACGATCCCGGTCCTATCGAGCTGGGTGGAACCCATCTGTTCGAATGGCACCGTGGTCCGCTTGTTTTCCGTCATATCGCGCAGGATCCCGCGCGAGGCGAAGTTTCCGGCCATTACCATCCAAAAGTCCGGGTCAGGATCAAGGGGCGTCATATTTCACGGCCCGCCTTTCTGCTGAACGATCATCGCCTGATACTTCCGGCATATGGCACCTTTACCGGGGGGCTGCGCAGTTCGGATCATGTGCTGTCGGCACTCATGGGATCGCAGGCGATGGCGATCCTCACAGGCCCGCATCCTCACTTGATGCCAATGCCGCGATAGGTTCAGATCAGGCCGTCCTCTTCCAGCATGGGTTTGTATTTCCGGCTGACCGGAACCAGATCGCCATTGACCAGTTTCAAAAAGGTTTTACCACCTTTTCTTTCGACACTTACAATGGACGCGTCGGTAACCCAATGCGAACGGTGCGAACAATGGCCCGGGACAGGTTCCATTTCGGCTATGGCATCCGTGAAACGCGACCGAAGCGTGAAGATACCTTCTGAAGTGACAACATCTACATTGTGATCCCGAACGGTCAGGCGATAGATTTTCCCGTTGAACCTGGGTGGCAAACGTTTGACAAGGCGTGGTTTTTCAGGATCAGATTCAGTACTTGCCGCAGCATTCAGATCGTTGCGCTGAACAAGCATCAAGCCAGTCGCGAACAAAGCGCCATAAACCACAACCCTTTCGGCGTCCGGTGCCATATATCCACCACAGGTGAAAAGAACCCAGGCCAACATCCAAAGTGAGGGCGTGAACAATGCCAGGGTCAAAGTAACAAATGCCAGGTCCCGCGCCGGAACATTCAGGAAAACGGGATTCTTCCGCATCAGCTTTCTGGCAAGCCCGGTCACCATCAAAGCAAGGACCATCACTCCGGCCCAGAATACAAGCCGCAATCCAAATGACAGGTCAGAATCAAGGAAGGGTGGAAACGCATATGCAAGTAAAGGAAGAAAGACCAAACCCGCTACCACACGCTGCAGCGAAAATGCCTTCTGGATTATACTTATTTTAGACGTCATACCGCTTTTGTGCATGAATTAGCATAGCTCAACCCGAATGCGTCAGACACAACAGTGTCTTCACCTGTAACCAACTGGGATTACAGGGATATCACGATTTGTTCGGCTGTCAAACCCATTCAGGGCGCTTTGTCCATGCAGTCAGGGGGCAGTCAGGGAGCGATTTGGCTGGAACTTTGCCTGCCAAAAAAGGGGGCCGGTCCGAAGGGTCCGATCCGGCCCCCGCGTATATCACGCGGTCAGGCCTTCTGGTTCGGGGAGTTTGTTTGCGCGGCAGCAGGCGGTGAGGGTGTTGGCCAGCAGGCAGGCGATGGTCATGGGGCCGACGCCGCCGGGGACCGG
>NZ_JBXWSG010000038.1:0-33470 GCF_059613305.1 Ruegeria sp. BHSB056
GACCTGATCATAGTCCAGCATGTTGTCCTGCTGGCGCACGCCGTATTGCACGGCGTTGAACCACTTGCCCGACTGGTTGGGCCGCGCGCCGTGGGTCAGGTGGCCACCGGCGTCCAGGCTCATGCCCAGAATGGTGTCGCCGGGCTGGATCAGCGCCTGGAACACGCCCTGGTTGGCCTGGCTGCCCGAGTTCGGCTGCACATTGGCGAAACCACAGCCAAACAGCTGCTTGGCGCGGTCGATGGCCAGATTCTCGGCGATATCAACAAACTCGCAGCCCCCGTAATAGCGCCGGCCCGGGTAGCCTTCGGCATATTTGTTGGTTATCACCGAACCCTGCGCCTCCATCACGGCGGCAGAGACGATGTTCTCGGACGCAATCAGCTCGATCTCGTCGCGCTGACGACCCAGCTCAGACCGGATCGAGCCAAAAAGCTCAGGATCGCGGTCCGACAAGGACTGGGTAAAAAATCCATCTGTTCGATGCGGGGCGTTCACAGTTTTGATCTCCTGAAAATGGTTAGCCGGTCCAGCCAAGGCCAGCGGAAATGGCGTTCATGGATTGCAGCAGGGGCACGGGAACTGACCCTGCCTGCGGTTCGTTGCGGGCGTGTTGCAGCAGTTCGACCTGAAGAGCATGAATGCGGGCCAATTCGGCCTGTTTGCGGTCAAACCTCTCGCAAAGGCGGGGAAAGCGATGGCCGATGACCTGACCACCGGTCAGAAACCGGATCGCTTTGCAGGCACGATCGTATTCCGCCTTGATCACCTGCGATACACGTTGGCGGGTCTCGAAATCAGAGACCAATTCGCCATACTGCGCTGCGATTTCCATATCCGTCTGATAGAGCGATTTTTCCATCTCATCGACGGCAAGGCGGAACAGGCGGGAGTGTCGAAACATGTCGTGCAACACGTCATCACCGCGCGCGCCGCGAAACTTGCGAAAACTGGCCATGGCGGTGCCGAACCCGTACCAACCAGTAATCAGGTGACGGTTCTGCGACCACGCAAAGACCCATGGAATGGCCCGCAGGTCATCCAGGCTGGCCGCGCCGAACCGGCGGGTCGGACGGGACCCCATTTTCAGGCGGGCAAGTTCTTGGACAGGGCTCGCCTGCTGGAAATAGTCCAGAAAACCCGGCATCTGCAAAAGCGAGACATAGGCTGTCTGTGACAACTCTGACAAAGCATCCAATGCGTCATCGAATTCAGGCCGTGAAGGCGCCTCGTCAGGGGTCGCCGTATGGCGCATCGTGCTTGACAGCAACAACTCCAGATGCGCCGCAGCCGTGCCACGGTTGGCATATTTGGCCGAAACCACCTCGCCCTGTTCGGTCACGCGCAGCCGCCCGGCAACTGTTCCACTGGGTTGCGCGGCGATGGCGCGCCCGGTCGGTGCACCACCCCGGCTGACCGAGCCGCCGCGACCATGGAAAAACGTGGCCATGAAACCTTGCGAGGCCAGCGCCGAGACGATCCGGCGTTGGGCGCGCTCCAACTCCCATGTTGAGCAGAAATAGCCCCCGTCCTTGCCGCTGTCCGAATATCCCAGCATCACCTCGATTACCCGACCGTCGGTTTTGAGGCTGCGACGGGCAAGCGGGACAGCCAAAACGTCCAGCAGGATCGATGGGGCATTTCGCAAATCGGCAATCGTCTCGAACAATGGGACTACCGAAAGATCCAGAGTTTCGGACCCAAACCCGGCATAGCGGGCCAACAGGTAGATGCCGAGAATGTCGTCGGCCGAACGGGTCATGGACAGGATGAAGGGCCCTATTGCCTTGGGGTCCGGTCCCGATCGCACACCATGGACCAGAGCCAGAAGAGCAAGCAGTTCCCGCGCCTGATCGCTTAACGCATCGCGGTTTTGATAGGGCAGGTTCTGATCGGCCAGTTCGGTTCGCAAGCGGGCAGACCATTCGGCTGTGCCGTAAACCGGCACCTTTCCGCTATGCGACCAGATTTCGGCCAGAACGTCGGTTGTGACGGTCGAATTCTGGCGGATGTCCAGCGTTGTGGTCCGGAACCCGAAAACCGAAGCAGCCCGGCGCAGCGGACGGATATGCTGCCGCGCCAGAATATCCGCGTTGACCGCACATAAAGCGGTATCAAGCGTGTCGAGATCGCCTACGAATTGCGAGATGTGATCATATCCGTTGTTTGTCAGCCGATAACGAATGGCATTGAGTGCTTGCCTGAATGGTTCGTTCCGATTGCGCCCGGCGGTCGGGGCCCGGTCAACTATCGCTTGTACTTGCGTCCTGACAGGCTCAGGTATGGGCAATATCAGTGCGCTGATGCTCAACCTGCCCGCAGCACGTTCGAGAGCCTGGCGGTAAAGATCCAGAACTGTTTCGCGACCGCGTTTCAGCGCCAATGCGGTCATCTCGGTCGTGACATTCGGGTTGCCATCCCGGTCGCCACCGATCCAGCTGTGAAAGCGGATATCGGGTGTTTCGCTCAGCGTACGGCCCAGCACTTGCAGGCAGGCCTGATCGAAGCGACACATAACCTGCGGCACGGCGTCAAAGATTGCATCGCGGAAGAACTGCAACCCCCATTCGATCTCGTCGTGCAGGCTTGGGCGCGACAGGCGAAGTTCGCCGGTCAGCCACAAGAGATCAATCTCTCCCTCCAGACCATTCAACAATTCGGCGTGTTCGGTCGGAGTCCAGCGGTGCGTTTCAAGACTGACGAGGTTGCGGTAGATACGCCGGTGAATTTCCAGAACCGTTACCCGCTTGGCCTCGGTCGGATGCGCGGTCAGGGTGGGACCGGTACACAGGTCAGCGGTCAGCTTTTCCACCTGACTGTACGTCAGCGACAAGTCTGCCAGGGCTTCGGCAAAACCGCCTTCTACCGCTTCTGCGCCGTTTTGGGTTTCGGTCAGTCGACGGTCCCGAACTTCGGCGTTTTCATCGATGATGCGCAACAGTTGGAACCAGATCGAAAGGGCCTGCAAATACGGCGTTGCCTCGGGTCCCGTGGGAATGGGTTGCAGCGGCTTGGCCTCAGCCCATGCCGCCACATGTGGCGCCCGTTTCAGCAATATGTTCCGCCACAACGCCCGCAATTCCGAGCGCAACCCTTCGGCATAGCTCGAGGGGTTGGGGGTGGGCAGAATATTCGGGGCCAGCGCCTGCATCAGATCACGCGGTCCCGGGGTTCGCGACCTTCAAAGAAATCATTCAGGTTATCGAGAACCCGAAACCCCATCGCCTCGCGCGCTTCGCGGGTGGCGCTGCCCAGATGTGGCAGCATCACGAGGTTGTCGCATTGCAGCAGGTCCGGGCTGATACGGGGTTCACCATCGAACACGTCCAGCGCGGCCCCGCCGATCATCTCGAACATCAGGGCCTGGATCAGCGCCCATTCGTCGATCACCTCACCGCGCGCGGTGTTGATCAGAAAGGCATCAGGCTTCATCAGGCCGAGTCTGCGCGCGTTGATCAGATGCCGGTTGGCAGCCCCGCCGGGGCAATGCAGCGAGACGAAGTCGCATTGCGGTAGCAAGTCGTCAATCGAGGCCACCTGCGTTGCATTGCACCTGGCCAGCACGTCCGGCGCTATCTGACTGCGGTTGTAGACGAGGATGTCCATGCCGAAGCCATGATGCGCACGGCGGGCCATCTCTTGCCCGATGCGACCATAGCCGATGATGCCCAGCGTTTTGCCGCTGACCTTGGTTCCAACCAGATGCGTGGGCCGCCATCCGGTCCAGTTGCCGGACCGCAGCTCGCGCTCACCCTCGCCCGCGCGCCGCGCCACCATCAACAGCAGGGTCATGGCGATATCGGCGGTGCATTCGGACAAAACATCGGGCGTGTTGGTCACGGTCATGCCCAGCTCACGCGCCGACGGTTCGCAGATGTGGCTGTAGCCAACGCCGTAATTGGCCAGGATCTTGGTCTGCGCACCAGGGATGTCCATTGCCTCGGCGCTCAGTGTGTCCGTTACAGTTGGCAGCACCGCGTCATAAGTTTTCAAGGCTTGCCGGATTTCGGCCGGGGACATGGGTTTGTCCCCGGTGTTCAGAACGGCATTATAGGTCTCGGCCAGCTGCGCCTCGACGGCGGCAGGCCAGCGACGGGTCACAAGTACCGAGGGTTTGACCATCACGCGGCCTCCATCACACGGGCAATTGTTTCACCGATCACAGCGGGGTTTTCGGCAACGGTCACCCCGGCGGCGGACAGAATCTCGACCTTTTCGCTGGCGCTTTCGCCAAAGGCCGAAATGATCGCACCCGCGTGGCCCATGGTGCGGCCTTTCGGGGCGGTGAGACCCGCGACATAAGCAATCACCGGTTTGGTGATGTGGTCGCGGATGTACTCGGCTGCTTCAGCTTCCTGCGGGCCGCCGATCTCGCCGATCATGGCGATGACATGGGTGTCCTCGTCCTCTTCGAACCGCTGTAGGATGTCCTTGAAAGATGACCCGTTGATCGGGTCGCCACCAATCCCGACACTGGTCGAGACACCGATGCCGCGTTCTTTCAGCTGCGCCGCAGCCTCGTAGCCCAACGTTCCCGAGCGGCCGATGATGCCGACATGGCCGGGCAGATAGATGTGGCCCGGCATGATGCCCAGCAGCGCCTTTCCGGGCGAGATCGTACCGGCACAGTTCGGCCCGGTCAGCACCATGCGTTTCTCTTTCGGATAGCGGTACATGTACCGCTTCACCCGGATCATGTCCTGCGCCGGAATCCCGTCGGTGATACAGACACAGTAGCGGATACCGGCATCTGCGGCTTCCATAATTGAATCAGCCGCAAATGGCGGGGGTACGAAAACAAGGCTGGCATCCGCGCCGGTCGCCTCGACAGCCTGTTTGACGGTGTCAAAGACCGGAACACCTTCGACGGTTTCGCCACCTTTGCCGGGTACGACACCGCCCACGACATTGGTGCCATAGTTCAACATGTCCTTGGTATGGAACCGGGCCATGCGGCCGGTGATGCCCTGCACGATGACGCGCGAGTCACGGTCGAGAAGAATGCTCATTTCACAGCCCTCATCTTGGTGCCTTGAGTAAGGTCGTTTTTCCATGCGCCAACAGCGCGTTCTGCCGCCTCCATCAGCGTTGTGGCGCGAATGATCGGCAGGCCGGACTTGGCCAGAATCTTCTGACCCTCTTCGACGTTTGTCCCAGCCAGCCGCACGACGACGGGCAGATCGAGGTCAAGTTCCCGCAGCGCCTGAACGACGCCTTCGGCCACCCAGTCGCAGCGGTTGATACCGGCGAAGATGTTGACCAGAATGGCCTGAACATTGTCGTCCGACAGGACCAGACGAAACGCCTTGGCCACACGTTCGGGTGAGGCCCCACCGCCGATGTCGAGGAAGTTTGCAGGCTCGCCACCGGCCAGCTTGATCGTGTCCATCGTGGCCATCGCCAGACCGGCACCATTAACGATGCAGCCGATATTTCCGTCCAGCCCGACATAGGACAATCCGCGGTCGGCCGCGCGGCTTTCGCGCGGGTCTTCCTGGCTTTTGTCACGCAGTTCAGAGATTTGCGGATGGCGGAACAGGGCGTTGTCGTCAAAGCTCATCTTGGCGTCAAGCGCCAGAACCCGGTCGTCACCCGTGATGACCAACGGGTTGATCTCGACCATTGTCGCGTCCAGCTCGCTAAAGGCGGCGTAGCAGCCTTGCAATGTACGCACCATTTGCTGGATCAGCCTGGGTTCAAGCCCCAGGTTGAATGCGATCTCGCGCGCCTGAAATTCCTGAAGCCCAACCGCCGGTTCCACGATGGAGCGGACGATGCTTTCCGGGCGGTCAGCCGAGATATCCTCGATCTCCATCCCGCCCTCGGACGAGGCCACGATCATCACCCTTTGGCTGGACCGGTCGAGGACAAAACCCAGATAGATCTCGCGGTCAATCGGCACGGCGGCTTCGACATAGACGCGATAGATGCCTTTGCCTTCGGGGCCGGTCTGATGCGTGACCAGCTTGCGGCCAAACAAATCATCGCAGGCCTGATAGATTTCGTTTTCGGTGTTGCACAGCTTGACCCCTCCGGCCTTGCCGCGACCGCCTGCATGGACCTGCGCCTTGACGATCCATTTGTCACCACCCAGCTCACGCGCCCGGTAGGCCGCTTGTTCCGGACTGTAGGCCAGTGCGCCGGACGGTATGGCGACACCGAAATTCGAAAGAATTTCCTTTGCCTGGTATTCGTGAATATCCATCTGATCCGCTCCTGTTTATGCAGCGATTGAGGTGCCGTAACGGCTTTCCAGCAGGTCTTCGATTGCGTCTTGGTCGACCGTTCCGCCCAGCTCTCGGATGGCTTCGGCGAACAGGCGCACGATCCGGCTGACGGCGTCGCGGTTCAATTGGTTGAGGATGCCGATGCGCACCTGCACGGGTGCGCTGAGGGTCGGCCAGATGCCAAACCCGCGCGAGCGGCAGTTCTGGACCAGTTCCATCTCGCGGCCAGCCAGTTCCGGGGGCAGGTTCAGCACGATCAGGCTGGGCATGTCGGAGGTGACCTCGCAGCCCATTTCGGTGACGGCGTCCCGCAGTACTTTCTCGTGTGTCTTGTACGACGCGGACCGCTTGGCCAGACTTTCCTGAAGGGTCAGGCGCAGGGATTCATGGAAGGCCGCAACGGCGTAGCCCGAATGGGTGCGGTGATAGGTGCCCTTTTCAACATCCTGCCCATCGACAATGCCCCAATGGCGGGCCTCAAAGATGGGATTGTGCACATAGGTATAAGCGCCGGTGGTTCTGAGTGACGCGATATAGGCGTCGGTAAAGCTGACAGGGGCATAGGTCAGCGGAAGGCAACACAGACCTTTCTGCGGGCAGGACGCCCATCCGGCGATGCCCGGATAATCATCTATCGAGAAGTCATCGACGCCCAGAGACGACACCGCATCAATCAGACCCATCACGTCATGACGTTCGCACGCGTCGGAAAATCCGCGCAGGTCATTGATGCGGCCCGATCCGGTTTCCCAATGCGCCATGAAAGCCCATTTCGGTTTGTGCTGCGCGAGCGTCGCCTCGACCAGATCACCGGTGACAGGCTGGCCGTGCGGAACCTCGATCACGGTGACGCTGGCAGCCTGAGGCGCCATCGGGTTGGCGGCATGTTCTTCGGGCGTCGCCGCCTTGATCCGCAGGGTCAGCGCGTCGATCCCCGAGAATGTGCCGTTGGCAAAAGCAACGACCTTGTCGCCTGGCATGACAGCCGAAAACATGGTGTCCAGGGCGCTCCAACCGGTGCCGGCAACAGCAAAGGTATAGGCGTTTTGGGTACCCCAGATTTTCCGCAGCATGTGCTTGCATTCGACCATCCCTCTAAGAACGTCCCCCTGCATGTGATCGGCAACGCCTGCATTGGCAAAGGCCTTGAGGACGCGGGCATCCGTGTTACCCGGCCCCGGCCCCGCAGCGAGGGTCTGAGGGATTTCGAGCGGAGGGAAAATCTGAAAAGTCATGGTCTGGCATCCTCGGCTGTTGGCCGGGCATTGCGGCCCGTTGTGTCAAGTTACCGAGCAGGAAACGCGAGCTTGCCTTATGACGCAACGTAACTTACTACTGCTTTTGGATGGCCAATAGGATGGGGCAGTACCTACCCGTTTTGGTAAAAATACGAAGGTATACAAAGAAATGACCTATCCTTATGGGTAGGTTTTTCCGGAATCGGGGCAAAATCATATGGTTGAGACACCGAACAAACCCATCGACATCATGCTGGCGGACGGCAACCCGCTGGTTCTGTCGGCCATGTCCGAAATATTCGAGCGGGACCCCCGATTCTCGCTGATGGCCACGTCAGCAACGGCCGAAGGGTTTCTGGGAACGGTGATGCGGGTTCCCGTTCAGGTTGGTGTCGTCGACTGGACACTTCCGGTTTTGGGGGCCGCCAAACTGATTGAGGTTCTGCGCGATCAGCCCAACGCCCCGCGCTTTGTCGTTTATGGCGACACTGTCGGCGATGTCCCGCGATTGGCGATGCAGGCGGGTGCGGCTGGATTTGCCGCCCGCACGGGCGAGGTTGAGGGTCTGCTGGAAACCTGCGCCAAAGTTGCAGCGGGTAAGATGGTATTCCCGTTCATCGATATCCGGAAGATGCAACAGGACCCAATCCAGAGTCTGTCGCGTAAGGAACGCGCAATTCTGGAGGCGCTGGCCCAAGGAATGTCGAACCGGGACCTGTCGAAGGAACTTCAGATTTCGACAAACACGGTCAAGTTTCACCTGTCCAACATCTACGAAAAACTGAGTGTCAAAAACCGCACGCAGGCCATTGCGTATTTCTATTCGTCTCAGCAGTCACGAAACTAGACCAAAGGCGATTTGGATGCCGGTGTTTCCGGGCAGGTTATTCGTCCAACTCTGACCAATTCTGGATACCGTCAGCAGCAAGAGACACGGTGCTTGTCCTGAGCGCTTTGCCGCGCGTGGCGGTAGGCACAACCCTGCGTTGCTTCCGCGAATCCCCCAAACATGTTACCTTGGGTCACCTTTAATGATTTGACTTCTTTTTCTGACATCTCGTTTTTTTCAGCTCTTTCTCGAGAGGTGACGTTCATGTCCGACTCCAGCAGTGAGCCCCCGCGCATAACGCTGTCCATACCAAATCTTCGGCCAAACCCATCGATATCAGCGGAAATTTCCGGCACTGTCGCGGCTGGTGCGCACAGCGTTGAGGATCAGAAGCGGGTTGAGGCGGAAAAGCTCAAGGCATTGCGCCGCGGCGTCGGAATTGAGCTGTCCACGGAAGTGATCAACGATCTGGTCGACCGGCGTGTTCAGTCGACAAGCGCGGTTTTTCGCCAGCTTGCAACCATTCGCGAAGATCTGGCCGGAGGCTTTCTGGGGGCGGTCGTTCCCGCCCTTGCCCCGAAACTGCGGGGGGAACTGATCAACCCGGACGGGACCCCTGCCGAACGCGTGATCGTCGAGGTCCTGCGCCCCACCTTTACCGCCAATGAAGGGATCGACAATGCGGATTTCTCGTGGGCTGTCAAAGCCGCCGTCACGGACGCGCGCGGTCTCTTCTCGGTTGATCTGCCCAATCTCCGCCTGCCGCAGAACGGCCTGCGGTTGCGGATCAGGGGTCAAAACACCACCCTGACAGAAGCCGTGCCGCGCGTTGACGCGCTGGACGGCGAAATGGGTCTTGTGGTGCTGGATCGCACGCTCCTCCCTTTGCAGCGTTCGATCGTCGGTGAGCTGGCCGATATCTTGCCTGTGGATCCCGAGGATGCTGAAGAAAACATATCCGATTTCACCGGTTCACAGGCCCCTATCGTGCTGGGCGAGGGCGATTGCGCGTCGGAGTACCGAACCGAAGGCGGCACGGTTTCACGGCGGCGCTATTCGGTTCTGTACCGACTGATTGATCCGCTCGTCGGGCCCAAGAATATCGTTCGAACGCGCCCCGTAGGCGGTGGCCGCTTTGTGACGACTATTCCGGGTACAACCTTTGCTCAGGCCAATCTGTCAGCCGAAACGCTTCTGGCCGCGTTCAACAATGACGGGGGTGATTGGGATTTTCGGGACCGAATTCCGATTGATGAACCCATTGATATTGAAGACTTCTTTGAAGATCTTGAAGAACGGCCGCAGGATGTGCCCAAAGCGTCGAGCCTTGCGCTTGGGTATATTGCCAAGATGCGGTCGACGGCTGTCCACGCTGGCATGTCTTTGGGTCGGCTGGTCTATTCCCTACCGCTTGCCCCGGGAGAAGAGCAGCGGATTGTCGTGTCGGAACAGCGCGAAACACTGAGCGTACGTGAACGAGAAAGCCTGACATTTGAAGAGCAACAGGAATTCGAGGAAGCCCGCAACACGTCCTTTGACAGTACGTTTGAAAGCGCGCTGGATGAGGTGATTCAGGGCACGTCTTCTTTTTCGACCCGCGCATTTTCAAAAAGCTTCGGGGGCGCAGGTGGCGTTGGTGGCGGCCTGTTCGGAGGCATCGGGGCCATCGTCGGCGGCGTGGGCTTCAGCGGCGCACGGTCCAGTTCGAATTCTTCCGGCAATTCGTCCAACACGCAGAACACGTCGCGCGATTTTCTGTCCGACACCCATGAGACATTCTCTGCCGCGCTTGAACGGGCGGCTTCGGTCAAGCGTAACTCGGCACGGACCAGTGTGCGCACTGCAACTGCGACGGATCGGCGGACGGCCACAACGAAATTCGTGGCCAACCGCAATCATTGCCACGCAATGACCATGCAATGGTTCGAAGTTCTGCGCGACTTTTCCCTGGAAACGCGTATCGAGGGCGTGCAGCTGGTGGTCTTTGTGCCCATGCAACTCATCCGCTTCCGCCGTCTGGGGCAAGGCGATCAGTTGCCGGGCAATGTCACCCGGTCCGGATTGCTGAGCCGGTACAAGGTCATCCTGCGCCATGCCGAAGTGTTCCGGCGCGTGTTCCGAAACCGCCGCAGATTCCGCAGCGCACTGAAGCTGCTGGAAGAGTTTTATGCAGACAAGGATGCAACACCGCAGAACGCGCCCGGCGTCGCACAGGACATCGTCAGTTTCGAGGCGCAGGGCACGTTCATGCCCAACGATGACATTTCTGTCGTGATCTTCACGCAGGATGGCGACCGGGTCGGACCTGTGCCGCTGACCGGATCGCCGATAGACATCGACAACCTGCATGACCTGCCAGCGGAAACACGCGAGAACCTGCTTGTCCGGCTGGCTGATGCGCGGCGTGATCCGACCAAGCGCCGGACCTATACCGGCTCTGTTGCTTTGCCCCGTTCGGTCGAGCGGTCGGATATCGCCCGTGTCGAGCTGCGCAGGCGGACGGGTTCGTTTGCCTATTCGTTCTACACCGGTCCTGATCCCATCAACATTTTCAACATCTGGGAACATCTGGCCAATCTGGAAGATGCCGACGATCTGGATCGGGCCACCCGCAATATCAACCGCAGTCTTCGCACCACGATCTCGGGCTCGGACTTTGACGATCTGGTAGGACCGCCCATGGTCAGCGAGTTTGAGGCGCGTATGAACGAAAACGCCCAGACCGTTGTTGATGACAATACGTTCCAGGCGTTGCCTGCCACCCTACCCTATTCCGTGCAGGAAGTGCCGGACGTTCTGTCACGCCGGGATCTGCGCCGCATCGAAGAAATGTACCAGCATGTTGTGGCCAACACCGTTCGCTATTCCCGCGTGATCTGGGCCAGCATGACGGACGAAGAACGTGCGATCCTGCTGGAGCGTTTCACCATCGGGGTACCGGAAGGCGGGCTGGACGATGCCTCAAGCGAGATATCGCTGCTCAGTACCGTTCAGAACAAGGTGCTCGGGTTCTATGGCAATGCCATGATCATGCCCTTCTCGATCCCGCCCGATCTGGCCGACCGGATGGAGATGCGGACCGGTGATATTCAGGACAGTCTTCTGGCCTTCCACCGCGAGGATTTCCGGCCACCGCGCCGCACGATCTCGCTGCCGACCAGGGGCCTGTTGGGCGAGGCCGTTCTGGGCCGCTGCAATTCCTGCGAGATGATCGACCATCGCCGCTTCTGGAACTGGCAGGACAGCCCGACACCGCCACCGGTTGGCGACGCGCCGGTCCTGCCTGCTGACAGTGACGCCATCTTTGGTACACGTGCGCCGTCAGACCTGCCGAACAACCAGCCTTCGAACACGCTGACCATTGCAGGGGGCGACATTGGCACCGGCCAGGCTGTGCCCACGTCGCAATTGGCCGAAATCCTCAAGGCTGCGCCCGATCTTGCGCGGGCGGGAACTGATCTGACAGGCCTGAAGGAGTTGCAGGCGCAACTGGCGCTTGAAACGCAATCGGTCGCCGCCGGTCGGGACAAGGCCATCGACACGGCGACGGATCTGACCAAGGAGCTGGTTGGAAAGGCCACGGAACTTGCGGGTAAAGGTCAGGAAATCGCTGCCGCCCGCAAAGAGGAAGAGGCCAAGAAGGCCGCCGCTGACAAGAAGGCATTCGACGCCAGCAATGCCGCCAAGATCAAGGGGTTTGAGGATATCGCCAAGAACGCTTCGGGTGTTTCCGCGCTGATCGGTGGGCAACCGGATGGTAACCGGGTCGGTTTCGTTCAAAACCTGTTCAAGGATTTCCCCGGCGGGGCTACGGCTTTGGCCAACCCGTCCAACACGCTGCTTCTGGCCAAGCTTTTCGGGGCCTTCACCAAGGCAAATGCGGATGCTGATGACGGCAGCGCGACCAAGGCCGGCAGCCAGTCGGTGCTGGATTTCCTCAATGGCCTGAACGCCCCTGCGGAGGACGATAATGACTGACACGAGCACAAATGTGACGGACAAACCGGGAATTGATGAAAGCCTTGCCGAGGCGATCATCAACATCCTTGAAACGACCAACTCTCCAGCGATCCAGCGTGCCCGTGAGGTGATTGCCCATAGGCTGGCCATTGCGGGCGATATTGCCCCTTCGCGCATCCCTGCGCCGCGCAACATCACCGAGATCGGCGGCTATATCAATCTGCTGAGCGAGTATGGTGAGGCCGAACAGCGCGCACGCATGATCGCGGCCGCTTTGGGTATCGCGGGACCGCAGATTTCGCTGCCGCAGCCGGGTGCCGTTCCGCCGATGTCTTTCATCACTCGCGACGGTGCAAGGCCGGTTGGTCCGCAGCAGGCCAGTTTTCCGCTGAGCTACACGATACGCAGTGATTTCGTTCCGGCCTTCGACAATGCGTTGCAGGAGATCGCGATACGTGGCGGTGCGGTGCCGATCCTGACACCTGTCAGGGTCCTGCCGGTCGCCGGATCAGGCCCTGTGACCGACGGCATCGCACAGCTGGCTTTGATCGGTCGAACCCTCAGCCTGGCACCAACCGCGGCGCTGCATGCCGTGGCCACCGACCCGCTGTCGCTCAGCCGTCCGACTGCGGGTGGCGGGTTCGAGGTTCTGGCACGGGTCATCGACGCCGCCGCCCCGATTGCCGGGACCATCGCGGCGGCAGACTGGACAAGCTGGGAATGCGATGCTGCTGCCTGTTCCGAGGTTGACAGCAACGATGCGCGCTTTGCCCTTTCACCGATCCTGAATGCGGCCGGTTGGCACCAGGCGGCTGATCCCGGCAATCCCAACAGCCTGTCCGATCCCGGCAGCTGGGCCGCGTGGCAGAACATCACCGGGCTTGTACCCGGCGTCACACGGTTCGCGGATGAGCTGCAATTGCTGTACCCTGCCGAGATGCTCATCACCTCGCCGGTTTTTAACCAACTGGACAATGTCTGGACGGGAAGCGCCTTCGCCGCGCCATAGGACCCCCCTGCGGACGCAGCAAAGTGATTTGGCGGCACTTGGCTTTTGGGGTTACGCTTGAACAGGAGGGCCGCCATGCAAAACCCGGAACGTTTCGAAAAATTCTACTTTGCCAAAGTTGGCATGGGCGAAGCCTGCGGTTGCGCCGAGCGCATCATCGACGTTTTCGAGTTCAACCGAAAAGGTGGCGCGCAGTCGAAACACCCGGTGAAACAGGACCGGCGCAGACGTCTGTCGTTTCGGGCATGGGCGGTCAGATATGGGCTTATGAGCCGAAAGCGGCACGGCTGAACCCGGATTGGTCCTGTCAGACAGCAACCAGTTTTCCGTCTCGCAAATCCAGCGCATCCGGTGCCAGTTCGGCGCGGAAGGCCGGGGAATGGCTGACAAGAAGGATCGCTTGCGGCAATGCCCGGAGGATTTCCAGCAGCCGGGCCTCGTTTCGTGGGTCCAGCGCGTTGGTGGGTTCATCAAGCAGCAGAACCTCGGGCTCCATCGCCAGAACGGTCGCCAGCGTAACCAGCCGTTTTTCACCCCCTGACAATTTGTGGGTGATGCGGCTCTTCAGATGCATCAGGTCCAGATCACCCAACACGTTTTCTACGATGGCTAGCGCTTCGTCGCGTGTTCTGCCCAGGTTGAGTGGGCCAAAGGCGATATCCTCGGCGACGGTCGGGCAGAACAGTTGATCATCCGCATCCTGAAACACAAGGCCCACCCGGCGGCGTACGTCGTGAAAATCGGCCTCTTGCACCCTTTGCTGACCAAAGATCGTGACCGTGCCGGACCGTGGGCGCTGCAAGCCAAGCGTGATACGCAGCAAGGTCGATTTTCCCGCCCCGTTCGGGCCCGTCAGCGACAGGCGTTGACCGGCGGACAGGCTGAGGCTGGCACCATCCAGAACGGGTGGCTGACCGGGGTAGGCAAAGCAGATATCTTCAAGCGCAATCAGTGCCATGCAAAATCCAGTATGATCAGACCCGCGCAAAGAGCACCAAGGCCTGCGGCAAAAACAATGTCCCTTCGGGTCAGGGCAAAATCCTGAAGAAGCAGCATACGGCCTGAAAACCCCCGGCATTTCATCGCATCAAGTATGCGTTCGGATCTTTCGATCGCGCGCACCAGCATCATGCCCACGAGATAGCCAAAGCTGCGATAGGTGTGCCAGTTTGTTGCCGGGCGAAAGCCGCGCACTTTCATAGCCGCGCGCAGGCGCAGGTATTCTTCCCGCAGAACCTCGATATAGCGGATGGTGAACATCAGAAGGTGAACCAGCTTTTCGGGGCAGCGTAGGCGGTGCAAGGCGTGGCCAAGCGTAACCGGCTCCATCGTGCCGACCAGCACCATAAGGGACAGGATGACCGCGTTGGCCGTCAGGGCGATCTCGACCGCTTTCCAGAAACCCTGCCAGCTTGCAGGAAACCCCCAGAGTGTGAACATCGGGTCGCCGGGCATGGAGAATGGCAACAGCACCAGCATGAAAAGGATGAACCCATCCATCATGGCCATGCGTTTCAACGTTTTCCGCCAGGGCAGACGCGAGGCGGCAAGAAGCGAAAGGGACACCGCCAAAGCCGCGCACAGCGCTGTCAGCGAGGACACCGCGACAGTCACCACCGCGAAGACAACCGCCATGACGATCCGCATCCTTGGATCAAGCGGGTTGATCGCGCCGCGCCGCTGCGCGCCCGCTTTGACCAGCGTGCTTTCCTGTTGCCCCAGAACGTGCGCCATCAGGCCGCCAGCTTGCGGCGTGCCGCAAAGTAAAAGCCCAGACCAAACAGACCGACGATATATCCGATCCCACCCAGAACATTTTGCAGGTCATTTTGTTCGCGGTAAGCCGCTATTTCCCGACGCAGCGGGCGCAGCTCATCCCGAACGGCCCTGGCAATGACCTGTTGTTGTTCTGTGCTGAACACCGCCACTGTCTGGGCAGGTGCGTTTGTCGGCGCGGTGTCGGGATCCGCTTCAACGCCCATGATCCGGGCGACATCCGCAGCGGGCATGGTGACCTCGGCCACATGCCCGGCACCAAGGTTTGCAAAGAAAGTATGGGCTACCGGCGCGTTTGGCGTGTAGATAAAGAACCCGTCTGCATCCGTGAGGATACGGCCCAGCTCGGCTCCGTCCGGGCCTTTGACGATGACCTCGGTATCGCTTGCCATGTCGCCGTTGGAAAAGCCGATTTCGCCTTCGATGGCGTCACCGGATTCAAACACTCCGGCTATGACCTTATGCGCCAAGGCAGGTACGGGTGCGCAGCTCAGCGCCAGAACGATCGCCAGGTACCTCACGCGACCGCTCCTTTGACAAAAAGCTCGGGCTTGACCTTGCGCGCCAGCAAAACCGCGAACCCGGTCAGGATTGCCTCAATCGCCATGACAGGAATATGTGCAAAGAAAACAAGCTTGGCCGCAGGCAGGAAGGCATCCCCGGACAAGGCCAGAGAAAATGCAACCATGCCGGTTGTGGCGGCAATGGCAAAGGCACCACCGACCCCGCCCCATATCGCACCTTGCAGAGGTGAGCCGTGGGCGATCAGGCGGCTAAAGACCAGTCCGGCCAAAACCGCGGGCAACGCGATGTTCAGGGTGTTGATCCCCAGTACGGTCAACCCGCCAAAGCCAAAGAAGACGGCTTGCAGCAAAAGCCCGACGAACAGGGCCGGGAATGCGGCCCAGCCCAGCAAAAGCCCGGCCATGCCGTTGAGGATCAGATGCACTGACGAAGGGCCAATCGGCACATGGATCAGCGATGCCACGAAAAAGCTGGCCGACAGCACCCCCGCCGTGGGGATGCGATCAAGATCCAGCGACCTAAGGCCCATGGCAATCCCACCCGCCGCAGCGACGGCTCCGCCGATCACGACCGGGTTGGACAAGGCTCCGTCAACGATATGCATCTACGATTACTCCAAATCCCATGCGCGGATCCAGATGACCGCGTCCTGGCTGAGTTCTTTGCCGTTGTGTTCGGTCACGGGACCGGCACCGAGTGCGGCAAATCCCCAATATCCGGCTTTTGGAACGCCGAACGTGAAATACCCGTTATCATCCGAAATTGCGACCAATGTGCCGCCCGGCATCGGTGAGACGGTCGGGGCCGAGGCGGCCGCGCTTTCCATGTCCGGTTCTGCGGCCATGTACTCGATCTCGATCTCGGCACCCGCAACCGGTTGGCCTTCGGCCATCACCCGACCCGTAAAGGTCGACCCCGCGATAATGTTGGTCGGTTTGTTGAGCGGGATGATCTCAACCGGCAGGCCCACCGGGTTCATCCAGTCGGTCGGCAGTTCGTTGCGGTTCAGGAACGCCTTGGCGATCTGCTGGATATAGATATCCTCGGATTCCTCATAATAGGGCTGGGGAACAGTCACCAACACATAGTCGCCCGACCGTTTGACGGGAACATAACCCTTGAATGCCGCGCCTTCGTTTTCGCCACCGGTGAAACGTACGGGTTCCAGGGTATCCAGCAGATCGGTTTTCTGACCGTTGTGGATCACGTAGAATTCCTGCGGCTTGTCCAGATCCATGACATGCCCGTTCGAGAACGGATGCCAAAAGATCAGCTTGACCGGAACATTCCCCGGTGCGTCGATCATGGTGTCAGCGGTGTATTCCAGCAGGAAATGCGCATTTGCCATCGCTGGAAGCGCTATCGCCACAGCGGCTGCGGAAAGCAGCTTGGTCATCAATAGTCGTCCTTATCCCATCGCACCAACCCCGGTACGAGATGCGTTTTGACTGCGGGGATGTCCAAGCTAAGCTGCTTTTTCAAGCATCCTGCTCCGACGCACATCCCGTCGCCGATTAGGAGTGCCCTTGTCAAAGGCACATGTCCGGCAGGTATCCTGACTTGCGGGTCAAAGCGTTGGGCTGGCCTTCCCGGGTTAACACCAGTGGCACTTCAGCCCTGCTCGCCGCTTACAGTTGCGGGTGCAGTTGCGGAATTGGGCCAAAGCCCGCACCGCATTCCCTATTGATTCCAGAGCACGCCCCGGAACCGGACATGCCGAGCGGCTTGCCAGACTTCTTCGGCGTCCGTCAACGATCAATTGCGCTGGCTGTCAAAAAGTTTAGCGGGCAATGCCCTTTTTCCGGCGGATCCGCTTTGGATAAAGGTCGGGGTTTTCAGGGATGAACCTACCCTTCGAGCAGGTATCTTTCCGACAATGGCAAACTGGCCGCCCCCAATGAGCGGGCATCCGGGCCTGCCGTCCCCGCCAACACCAAAGGCCGTTCCAGCCCGGTCAGGTTCAGGTCGGATAGTTTGACCTCAACCAGTTCCACCAGCCGCGCCTTAATGCCTGCGGGCATCCAGCCATCAATCTTGACAGATTCGAAGTCGATCAGGCTGCAAGACGAGACTGTGGCATGGGCGATCCCGTGCGCCGCTTGTTTCAGCCAGTTCTCAAGGTGGGTTTCCGGTACGTCCCAATGCTGTGTCGTTTCCCAAATTGAACCGGCTGTTTCGGCATTCCCACCAACTGCGCGCTCCAGCACATAAAGACTGGCGACATCTATCAATGGTTTCACTCCGCCTGCGTCGTCCGGCACAGGCAATGGACCAAGCGCACCGGCATTTCCCCGCCCCGAAAAGATCGAGCCGTTCAGAACCACCCCGCCCCCAATGAAGAAGCCCACATAAAAATACAGGAAATCTCGTGGGCCTTCCGCCGGGCTAAAGACCAGCTCGGCGCCGCAGGCGGCCGTTGCGTCGTTCTGCAAGAACACCGGCAAGTCATAGCTTGCGGCCAGCGCGCCCTTCAAGTCCGCGTCACGCCACGGATCCATTTTCTCCTGCGGAACCTGCAATGTCTGTGCCCAGTCCCAAAGGTAGAACGGCATCGCAATCCCAAGACCCGCGATCCTGCCGCGCGCTTCGGGCGACAGCGACGTCATCACTTTGTCGAGGCTTTCCTTGGAAAAGCTCAGTGTCGCCTCGGGCGTCGGAAAATCATAAGTCCGCCGTTCGCGTTGCCTGACATTGCCAAGGAAATCCGTCAGCACCAGCTCGGTACTGCGCCGCCCGACTTTGAGCCCGAAGAAATACGCGCCATCCGGATTCAGGCGCATGGGAACCGAGGGCTGCCCGACTTTTCCCCGGATCGGTTCACCCCGCAGAAGCAGCCCATCGGTTTCCAGCTGGCGCATGATGACCGAAACCGTCTGTGCCGACAGCCCGGTCATGCGCGCGATTTCAGATTTTGCAAGGGCCTGATGGCGCCGGACCAGTGACAGGACAAGCCGTTCATTTCGGGCCCGCATTCCGCTTTGATTGGTGCCGCGCATGTCTGGCTCGCGTACGCCAGCGGTATTGTCCAAAGAGTTGTTTGCAGACACGGCCATCCCCTTCGTGACGACAATGTTGAAACCCTTCCTTTCTGTCAATAATAAATAAGAGTGATTTATTTATTGACTCAAAATTCGAATCTTGTGATGGTTTTCACGTTCGATCGGGCCGGATTTCGCCCGATCAGACGTATGCCCTGACGGGCATTGGGAAAACTGGGAGGACTACCGATGAAACTTGCGAAACTTGCAGGCGCCACGGCGCTGGCGGTTACGGCCATGGCAAGCAGTGCAATGGCCGAAGGTGAAACCGTTTGCCTGATCACCAAGACGGATACCAACCCTTTCTTTGTCAAAATGAGAGAGGGTGCGACCGCCAAAGCCGAAGAGCTTGGCATGACGCTGAAGGCCTTTGCCGGCAAAGTCGACGGCGACCACGAAACTCAGGTTCAGGCCATCGAAACCTGCATTCTGGATGGCGCAAAGGGTATCCTGCTGACCGCGTCAGATACGTCGTCTATCGTTCCGGCAGTGCAGCAGGCCCGCGATGCCGGGCTGCTCGTGATTGCGTTGGACACCCCGCTTGAGCCTATCGACTCGGCCGACGCAACCTTTGCCACGGACAATTTCCTTGCGGGGCTTCTGATCGGACAATGGGCAAAGGCCACGTTGGGTGATGCGGCGAATGACGCCAAAATCGCCACGTTGGACCTTGCGGTAAGCCAGCCTACTGTGGATGTGCTTCGCAATCAGGGGTTTTTGCAGGGGTTTGGTGTTGATCTGGCTGATCCGAACGTGATTGGCGATGAAGACGACCCGCGCCTTGTTGGCAGCGATGTCACCGCTGGCAACGAAGAAGGCGGCCGCCGCGCGATGGAGAACCTGCTGGCCAAAGACCCGACGATCAACGTGGTGCACACCATCAACGAACCGGCGGCAGCGGGTGCTTATGAGGCGCTCAAGGCTATCGGGCGCGAAAATGACGTGCTGATCGTTTCCGTCGATGGCGGCTGCCCCGGCGTGCAGAACGTGGCGGACGGGGTCATCGGCGCAACATCCCAGCAATACCCGCTGCTGATGGCATCGCTGGGCGTTGAGGCCGTCAAGAAATGGGCGGACGAAGGTGTGAAGCCTGAAAATACCCCCGGTAAGGACTTTTTTGACACCGGTGTGGCGCTTGTGACCGATAAGGCCGCCGACGGCGTCGAGTCCATCTCGGTTCAGGAAGGCATGGACCTCTGCTGGGGTTAAGCTGAACGTACGGAAGGCCGCCACGCGGCCTTCCACTTATCAAAACCACCCATACACCTGAAACCTTGCTAAAGTCGTCACGCACCTGACGCTTTGGGGGAAGTTCCATGTCCGATTCTTCACGACAAGCTGACGATTTCGAAACCGCCGCAAAGGGCAGCCCGGAGCAAGTCGCCGAGTTTGACGATCATCAACGCGGATTTGTCGGAACGGTTCAGCATTTTCTGCATGTGAACCCGTCGCTGGTCCCGCTGATTGTCCTTGTCGCTGCCATCGTCATCTTTGGTGTCTTGCTGGGCCCCAAGTTCTTTTCGCCCTTTGCGCTGACATTGATCTTGCAACAGGTTCAGATCGTCGGGATCGTTGCCGCGGCGCAGAGCCTTGTGATCCTGACCGCAGGCATCGACCTGAGTGTTGGGGCCATCATGGTGATGTCGTCGGTTGTGATGGGGCAATTCACTTTCCGCTATGGAATGCCACCTTCGGTTGCGATTGTGTGCGGCCTTGCTGTTGGCTCGGCAATTGGGGCCCTGAACGGGTTTCTGGTCAGTCGCATCAAACTGCCACCTTTCATCGTCACCCTTGGAATGTGGCAGATCGTTCTTGCGGCGAATTTTCTTTATTCACAAAACGAAACGATCCGGTCGCAGGAGATCGAGGAACACGCCGCCATCCTGCAACTGTTTGGTGCCAAGTTTAACGTGGGCGGGGCGGTGTTTACCGTCGGGGTGGTCTTCATGCTGGCGCTGATCCTCGTCCTTGCATACGCGTTGCGGCACACGGCCTGGGGCAGGCATGTTTATGCCGTCGGGGATGACCCCGAAGCGGCAGAGCTGTCCGGTGTCAACGTACACCGCACGCTGATATCCGTGTACATGCTGTCCGGACTGATCTGTGCCTTCGCGGGCTGGGCCCTGATTGGCCGGATCGGGTCGGTTTCGCCAACCTCGGGCCAGCTGGCCAATATCGAAAGCATCACGGCGGTCGTGATCGGGGGTATATCTCTGTTTGGCGGCCGCGGGTCTATTCTGGGGTCCCTGTTCGGTGCCCTGATCGTGGGCGTCTTTACGCTTGGGCTGCGGTTGCTGGGTGCGGATGCGCAATGGACGTTCCTGCTGATCGGCATCCTTATCATCGCAGCGGTCGCGGTCGACCAGTGGATCAGAAAGGTGGCAGCCTGATGGAACCCATTCTCAAAGGACGGAACCTTGTGAAACGCTATGGCAAGGTGACTGCGCTGGATCACTGCGATTTTGACCTGATGCCGGGTGAGATTCTGGCCGTGATCGGCGACAATGGCGCGGGCAAATCGACGCTGATCAAAGCAGTGTCGGGCGCGGTGGCGCCGGACGAAGGCGAGGTCTGGCTGGAAGGTCAGAAGGTGAATTTCCATTCCCCGATCGACGCGCGTGAAGCCGGTATTGAAACCGTGTACCAGACGCTTGCCATGTCCCCTGCCCTGTCGATTGCGGACAACATGTTCATGGGGCGGGAAATTCGGCGAAAGGGGCCATTGGGATCATGGCTTCGAATGCTGGACCGTCCGGCGATGGAAAAGTTCGCCCGCGAAAAGCTGAGCGAACTGGGTCTGATGACGATCCAAAATATCAATCAGGCGGTCGAAACCCTGTCGGGTGGACAACGTCAGGGGGTCGCCGTGGCACGCGCGGCGGCGTTCGGGTCCAAGGTCATCATTCTGGACGAACCGACGGCGGCACTGGGCGTGAAGGAAAGCCGCAGGGTCCTTGAACTGATCCAGGATGTGAAATCGCGTGGCATTCCGATCATCCTGATCAGCCACAACATGCCTCATGTTTTCGAAGTCGCAGACCGAATTCACGTGCACAGGTTGGGAAAACGCCTGTGTGTGATTGACCCCAAGGACTATTCGATGTCCGACGCCGTGGCATTCATGACCGGGGCCAAGGAAGCACCGCCCGAGGATCAGGCTGCATGACCGGTGGCGGTACAGCCCCTGACGTTCTGGCCGACCGTATCGTCGACGCCGTTGAGGCGCTGCCGGCGGCCCGACACCGGCAACTTGTCGCGATTGCCGGGCCACCTGGATCCGGGAAAAGCACCGTTGCCAGCCTTGCCACGGCCAAGCTAAACCGGCGCGGCGTGTCAGCCGGGCTTGTGCCAATGGACGGTTTTCACTTTGACAACGCGATCCTGAAAGAACGTGGGCTTTTCCCCCGCAAGGGCGCGCCGGAAACCTTCGATCTTGCCGGGTTTCGTGCCTTGCTTGTGCGTTTGCGCACCGAAGATGAAGTTGCAATTCCGGGCTTCGACCGGAAGCTTGATCTGGCAATCGCTGCCCGATCAATGATCTTGCCTGACCAGCGGGTCGTTCTGGTTGAAGGCAATTACCTTTTGCTGGATGAATCGGGCTGGGTGGGCCTTCATCCCTTATGGGCGCTCAAGGTGTTTCTGGGCGTCGATCTGGCAACACTGGAAACCCGGCTCACCGACCGTTGGGTTGGGTTTGGGCTGGACAAACAGGCCGCAAGAGAGCGGGCGCTTTCAAACGACATTCCGAATGCCGAGCGGGTGATCCGGAACTCAGTACAAGGCAACCTGAACCTGTGACGGATTAGGGCGGGTCTGTCAGAGCGCCCGTGTCACCTGTCTAGTAGGTGGGCGGAACAAGACCGGCCTGAAACCACTTCACGAAAGACACGATAGAAAACACGGGCAGCCCTGTGGCGCGCTGAATATCGGGCGCGTAGGGGCACATATTCGTGCATTCCAGCACGATCGCGCCAAGATCGGTGTGTTCCGATGTCAGGGCCATGGCGGCTTCGACATTGTCCTTGCGGGCCTTTTCCATATCAAGGCCCAGCTCATTTCCAAGGATCGCGCGGGTGAACTCCGCCCCGCCTTCGGTTGTGCCGATAGGCGTGTCCAATGGAACATTGGCGGCCAGTAAATGGCCTTGGGTCAAAGTAGAGGCTGATATGGTCAGAACCCCGGCGCGTTTTCCCGCTGGCAGGATGCGGTTGACCATTTCAACCTGCATCAGGGACGATGTGGCCACCGGAACAGGAACAGCCTGGGCCAGTTCTTTTTGGAACAGCGACAGAAACCCGCAATTGGTGGTAATCCCGTCCACACCATCTTTGACAAGCTCCTGCGCCGCATCGATGAACATGTCGAGCATGCCTTCGGCTTTGCGCCGGACCACCCGATCCGGCGAGGCATCGCGCACAATGCGATAGTGAACCGGAAAGGGCCAGGTCTGCGCGTTGCCCATATCGCCGGGAATGCGGGGAAACCGGGCATCCAACATCAGAATGCCGACAGACGCACCGTAGATGGATTTTCCGCCCTGCGCGATCATCCCTCGACCTCCTCGATAATACGGGTCGAGATATCGTCCGACCCTTCCATGTAGATGTTCGAAATCCCGTGACGCACGGCATCCTGCACCTGATCCATGCGCTTGGAAATATGTGCACCCAGAACCCGAGCGGCCTCATCCGCGTGCCGGTCCATCAAAGCCTGCATGACGCGTTTGTGTTCGTCCTTTGAGCGTTGCACGCGGTCGAGGCTCATGGAGATCCAACGGATATAGCGGATACGGTCGTTGATCCGCGTCAGGGTTTGCAACAGTTCCATGTTTCCAGACAGCTTCGCGATACCCAAATGAAACGCCTCATCCCGGTTGACTGCTTTTTCAACAGTCAGACCGGTGATGTCGATGCCCGTTGCGTAAAGCTCGTCCCGCAGCAATTGCAGGTCGTGGTCCGATGCCTTGGCACAGGCCGCACGCGCCGCCGCTGTTTCGATGATCTGGCGCAGTTCGAACAGGTCGAACACGCTTTGCGCATCCAGCAGGCGGCAGAAAAAGCCTTGTCCGGGGCGGAAGTCGAAAAGCCGTTCGGCAACCAGACGGTTCAACGCCTCGCGCAGCGGGGTGCGGCTGACGCCCAGATCCCTGGACAACGCCACTTCGTTCAGGCGGTCGCCGGGGCGCAGGCGAAACGAAACCGCCATCGCCTTGACCTGATCATAGATATCATCGACGCGCGGACCCGCCATTACCCCTGCCCTTCTTCGCTTGAATCACAGGTGCCACACGCTGAGCTTGAAATCAATATACAAAACTGTATACAGGTCTGCGTACAGATTTGACACAAGGGACTCGCGACCATGACAGGGACAAATTTTCTGACCGGAGCCGAAGCCATGGTGCGCATGCTCGAAGCGCATGGTGTGACGCATATGTTTGGCCTGTGCGGCGATACCACTTTGCCCTTTTATGATGCCCTTGCCCGGATGGATCACGGCATTCAACACATTCTGACACGGGATGAACGGCACGCGGCCTATATGGCGGATGGCTATGCCCGCGTCACCGGCAAGCCCGGTGTGTGCGAGGGCCCGTCCGGCGGTGGGGCAACCTATATCTTGCCCGGAGTGGTCGAGGCCAACGAAAGCTCGGTTCCGATACTCGCGATCACGTCAGATGTGGCAACGACCAGCCGCGGCAAATACCCGTTGACTGAACTGGATCAGCCTGCGCTGTTCCGGCCTCTGGCCAAATGGAACACATCCCTTGACGACGCAGCGCGGCTTCCGGCCATGGTTCGGGCCGCCTTCAGGGCGATGACGACCGGCACGCCCGGCGCGACGCATCTGGCGCTACCGTTTGACACGCAGAAGGCGCAGGTTGACGAGGCTGAAATCTGGGCGGATGACAGGCACCGCAGCTATCCCGCCGAACGGGCCGCGCCTGACCCGGACGCCATCGAAGCAGCGGCTGCCATTCTTGCAGGGGCCAAATCCGCGGTTGCGGTCTGTGGTGGCGGGCCGGATTTGTCCCGGGCGACCGATGCGCTGCGCCGGGTTGCAGGCCTGCTGGACATGCCCGTGGCCACGACCGTGTCGGGTCAGGGGGCCATTGCCGAGACCGACCCGCTTGCCCTGGGCGTTGTCGGGTCGAACGGGGGCATCCCGGCAACCCGCGCCGTCGTGGATCAGGCCGATGTCGTTTTGTTCATTGGCTGCCGCGCCGGTTCGGTTACAACGGAACGGTGGCGAAGCCCCGGACGCAGCACCACGATCATCCATATCGACAGCGATCCGATGGTGATCGGCGCTAATTACCAGACCGAAGTGGCGATCTGCGCCGATGCCCGTCTGGCCCTGGAGGCTTTGGTGCTGGCACTGGAAAACCGGCAGGACCTGACCAGCCAAGGCGGAGCGGCCAAAGCCCGCGCCGCCTGGGAGGCCAAGATGGCCGCGTTCGCCCCGCTGGCCGCAAGTCGCGAGACGCCGATCCGGCCCGAGGCTGTCATGGCGTCCCTGATGGACATTCTGGATAACGACGCGATTGTCGTCGCCGACCCCGGCACCCCCTGCCCCTATTTCAGCGCATATTACCGCTGGCGGAAACCGGGGCGCCATTTCATCACCAACCGGGCACATGGGGCGCTGGGGTATTCGCTGGGCGCGGCCATGGGGGCGCATGTCGGGCGGCCATCGGTTAAAACCCTGTCGGTCATGGGCGATGGCTCGTTCGGCTTCACCTGCGGCGAGTTTGAAACGATGGTCCGGCACAATATGCCAATCACTTCGATCGTTTTCTCGAACTCGGTCTTCGGATGGATCAAGGCTGGCCAGAATGCGGGATTTGGTCAGCGCTATTACAATGTCGATTTCAACCGGACGGACCACGCCGCTGTTGCGGCCGCCTTTGGCGTCAAATCCTGGACCGTCAAAGACCCCGAGGATCTGACGCGTGTGCTGAAACAGGCGATTGAGCATGACGGCCCAACACTTGTCGACATTCATTCACAACCGCTTCACGAAGCGGCCGCACCGGTTTCGGAATGGGTCGCGTAAGAAGCAATTGACGGGGTCAGCTGAGCCAGAAATTCCTGCGCAATCGCGGACAGAGGGCGGCCCTTGGCCGTGATGATCGCAAGATCCAGCATGACAGGCGGCGTGAACGGGCGGGTCTGATACCCTCTCTCGCCATCGAAAGTCACAGTAAAGGGGTCAATCATCGCGACCCCCATACCCTGTTTGACAAAGCTCAGCAGGTTTTCGGACAGATGGGTGTGTATCTGGGTGCGCCATGTGTGGCCTGACGCCTGAAAAATGTCGCGCGTCCGGCGATGGGTCTGGTGTTCCGGACCCATTACGATGAAGGGTTCGTTTTCCAATATCTCTGGTGTCAGAACGTCGTACCCGGCCAAGCGGCTGCCCTCAGGAAAAGTCGCGAGCGTTTCAAACTGAAACTCCTGATAGTTCAGTGTGTCATGCAGAATTGGCATCTCGACGATACCGATTTCAAACAGGCCCGAGATGACCCATTCCTGAATCTTGGATGAATATTGCGATTGAAAGCTGACAGACAGGTTCGGGCGGCTTTTGGCAAAACGCGCGATCTCGCGGGGCATGAAACCAAAAGACAACAGGTGCGGCGCGGCAACCTGCAATTGACCGGGATGTTTGTTCTGCAAGTCGGTTACGGCCTGCGCCACGTGGTCCAGCCCGCGCACCACCGTGTCGACCTCGCGAAATAGCATCTCGGCCTCAGGGGTTGGCAGCAATCGGCCTTTGGTCCGTTCGAACAGAGGCAGACGCGCTTCGCGTTCAAGCTGTGCCAGAAGGTTGCTGATGCCGGGTTGCGATATCCCAAGAACCGAGGCCGCGCCGGTCACGGTTCCGGTTTCCATGATGGCATGAAAGGCCTGAAGCTGACGAAAGCGCAGGGACATGGATTGCAACATCACTTTTTCTGATGAACTTACGAAGATATAGTATTTGAAATGATAGTCCGGTCAAGGCAGGCTTTCCCCATCGACTGGGGGCGAAATGAGCAATCTGGCACAGAAAATCATCGGCTATGACCTGTGGCACCTTGAACTGCCGGTCACATCCCGCCGGGATCACGGCATCGGATCGGTTGAAGGCGCTTGTGAAGTCGTCATCCTGCGCCTGACATCCGAGGATGGCACGCAAGGGTATGGCGAGGCGTCACCCTGGTCGGTATTCACCGGAACGCCCGAAGCGAGTTTTGCAGCGCTGGACCGTTATCTGCGCCCTCACGTTCTTGGGGCATGCGTTGGGGATCGGGCCGCCATCATGGCACGTGTGGCTTACGCGGTGGCGCATTGCACCGAAGCCAAGGCCGCGCTGGAAACCGCGCTGTTGGATCTGGCAGGCCGGATCAGCAATGCTCCGGTCTGGTCCTTGTTGGGTGGTCGCTTCCGCGACAGCATTCCGCTGAGTTGTTCCATCGCAAACCCCGACTTTGCCCAGGACATCGAACTGTTGGCGCGCCTGCGAGAGGATGGTGTTCGAATTGTCAAACTCAAGACCGGGTTCAAGGATCACGCCTTTGACATCATGCGGCTGGAGTATCTTGCCCAGAACTACCCGGAGTTCTCGGTCCGCGTGGACTATAATCAAGGGCTCAGCATTGATGACGCGCCATCGCAGGTGCGGGACGTCGCTCAGTTCAAACCGGACTTCATTGAACAACCTGTGCGCGCCCATCAGTATGGCATGATGGCAAAGCTGCGGCAGATGACGGATGTTCCGCTACTGGCCGACGAAAGCGTCTTTGGCCCCGAAGACATGGAGCGCGCAGCCCACGAAGGGATCTGCGACGGGGTTTCGGTGAAGATCATGAAGTCAGGCGGCCTGACCCGCGGGCAGACGGTTGCGCGCATCGCTGCGGCCCATGGCCTGTCGGCCTATGGTGGCGATATGTTCGAGGCTGGACTGGCCCATTTGGCAGGCACGCACATGATTGCCGCGACACCGGAAATCTCTCTGGGCTGCGAATTCTATCAGGCGTCCTATTTCCTGAAAGAGGATATTCTGGAGGAACCTTTCCAGGTCAGGGACGGTCAGGTTTGTGTGCCTCAGGGCCCCGGACTTGGCGGCAGACCTGACCTGACCAAACTGGATCATTATGCGGTTGCCAAGGTGGTGACAGAATGACGGACAAGAAAACCATAGCCATCATAGGGGCCGGAATTGTCGGCGTGTCGACTGCGGTCTGGTTGCAGCGGGATGGTCACAATGTGATCCTGATCGACAAGGCAGGCCCTGCCGAAGGTACCTCGCACGGGAATGGCGGGGTTTTGGCCTCGTGTTCGATCGTTCCGGTAACAGTCCCCGGATTGTTGGGCAAAGCACCGAAGATGCTGCTGAGCCCCTCGCAACCGTTGTTCCTGAAATGGGGGTATTTGCCAAAGCTTCTGCCGTGGCTCTGGAAATACCTCAGACATACAAACGCCGCCGATGTCGAGAGGATCGCCGCAGCACTGACATCCATCGTTGGCGATAGCCTGAATGATCACAAGGCGCTGGCGGCCGGAACAGGGGCGGAAAAGTGGCTGGTTCCGTCAGATTACCTGTTTCTTTACAGAGATCGCGCACATTTTGAGGAAGATGCCTTTGGTTGGGACATCCGGCGCAGGAACGGGTTTCAGTGGGACGAATTGGAAGGCCATGCCTTCCATGAATACGACCCGGTTTACAGTCAGGGCATTGGGTTTGCCGCCCGGCTTTCGGATCATGGCCACATCACCGACCCCGGCCGGTACGTGAAAGACCTTGCCGCGCATGTTGAGGCGAACGGAGGTCGTTTCATACGTGCAAACGTCGAAGACGTGGTTCGGGAAAACGGGCATGTCACAGGTGTTCGGGCCGGTGGAGAGACCATTGCTTGTGACGCAGCCGTCGTGACGGCCGGGATCTGGTCCGGCCCCTTGGCAAAGCGCTTGGGAGTTTCTGTTCCTCTTGAAAGCGAACGTGGTTATCATCTTGAATTGGTAGAGCCTTCCGCGATGCCGCGCAGCCCGGTTATGGTTGTTTCGGGCAAGTTCGTTGCGACACCGATGGATGGGCGCATTCGCCTGGCGGGCATTGTCGAGTTCGGAGGGCTGGATGCGCCGCCCTCGCGCGCACCATTCGAGTTGATGCGCAAAAATGCCCGGGTGGCGTTCCCGGGCGTGACATGGAAGGAGGAAGTGGAATGGATGGGGCACAGGCCCGCCCCGGCTGACTCGATCCCGGTCATTGGCGATGTGCCCGGTATCAAAGGGGCCTATATGGGCTTTGGGCATCACCATATCGGCCTGACAGGCGGGCCAAAAACCGGGCGCCTTCTGGCGCAAATGATTGCGGGCAGAACGCCAAATGTCGACATGAGCGTCTACGCGCCGTCGCGATACGCACAATAACAAACAAACCGGTGAAAAACGCCGGTGTTTCCAAATTCAACTGGGAGAAGAATGATGAAGAAACTGACAAACCTTCTGGCGGCGACTGCGCTGACTGCCACCGCCGCTGCACCCGCCATGGCCGAGAAATGGGACATGCCGATGGCCTATTCGGCGTCAAACTTCCACTCGGCCACGGGCGCGGAATTTGCTAAATGCGTCACCACCGGCACTGGTGGTGAGATTGAAATCGTCACGCACCCGTCCGGCTCGCTGTTCAAGGGCGCCGACATCAAACGCGCGATCCAGACCGGGCAAGCCCCGATCGGTGAGCGGTTGTTGTCCGGGCATCAGAACGAAAACGCATTGTTCGGGTTTGATTCAATCCCGTTTCTAGCAACTTCATTCGACGACAGTGCCAAGCTTTGGGAAGCGGCCAAACCTTCGATCGAACGGGTGCTGGAGGAACAAAACCTGACCCTGCTTTATGCAGTGCCGTGGCCGCCGCAGGGTCTGTATTTCAAAAACGAGGTGAACTCGGTCGCTGAGATGAAAGGCATAAAATTCCGCTCGTACAACAACGCCACTTCGCGGCTGGCCGAGTTGACCGGGATGCTGCCGGTCACCATCGAAGCGGCTGAAATCAGCCAGGCTTTTGCAACCGGGGTCGCGGATTCAATGATATCGTCGGGTTCGACCGGATATGACCGCAAGGTTTGGGAAAGCCTGAACTATTTCTACGAGGTCGACGCCTGGCTGCCGCGCAACTACGTGATGGTCAATTCCGACGTCTGGTCTGGTGTATCCGATGCCAACAAGAACGTCATCAAAGGCTGTGCGGAACTGGCGGAATATGCCGGGAACTGGCGCGCCAAGGAATACACCGGCTTTACGTTGCAAGGCCTGCGGGATGGCGGCATGACCGTCGGCCCGGCATCGGATCAGATGGTGCAGGAATTGAAAGAGATTGGCGTGACCATGACCAATGAGTGGCTGGAGGCCGCTGGGGACGAAGGCAAGGCCATCGTCGACGCCTTCAATTCGTCGCAGTAATCCTTTCGGAGCGGGCGGCAGCATATCCTGGCGCCCGTTTCATATCCAATCAGAACACAGCGGGGACGGCATGGCGGTTTTGCGAGGGCTTCGGTCCGTATTGGATTTCATTTATCTGGCGGCAGGGGTTCTGGCGGCGCTCAGCCTGATTGCCATATTGCTGCTGATCGTGGTGCAGATGCTGGCCCGCTGGACCGGCGAAGTGTTTCCCGGCGCACCGGACTATGCCGGTTATGCGATGGCTGCCGCCTCTTTTCTGGCGTTTGCCAACGCACTGAACCGGGGCAGTCACATCCGTGTATCGATCCTGCTGAACGCGGTGCCGGAAGGGGTGCGGCGCATTCTTGAAGTCTGGTGCTTTGCTATTGGCACGGCTGTTATGTGGTATTTCTGTTGGTATGCCTATCGCTTTGTCTACTGGAGCTGGAAGTTCAACGATGTCAGCCAGGGGCAGGATAGAACCGCCCTTTGGATCCCTCAATCCGCGATGCTGATCGGTGCCGTGATCCTTGCCATCGCCCTGACGGATCACCTGATCCATGTCCTTTTCCGCGGTGAACATCGGATCGTCCGCGATCTGGCCGATCAGAGCCACGGGGAGTAAGCGCATGGAAAATCTGTCTGTTATCATCCTCTTCCTCTTTGTGCTTTTTACCCTGTTGGGCACCGGTGTGTGGGTCGGACTGGCCCTGATGGGTGTTGCGTGGGTCGGGATGGAGCTGTTCACGACACGCCCCGTGGGCGACGTCATGATCACGACCATCTGGTCGGCATCGTCCTCGTGGACCCTGACCGCCCTGCCGATGTTCATCTGGATGGGCGAGATCCTGTACCGAACGCGATTATCCGAGGACATGTTCAAGGGGCTGTCGCCCTGGATGGCCCCCCTGCCCGGTGGTCTGGTGCATACGAATATCGTTGGATGCACTGTCTTTGCAGCTGTCTCGGGGTCGTCTGCGGCAACCCTGACGACCGTCGGAAAGATGTCGATCCCCGAGTTGCGCAAACGCAATTACCCCGAACGGATGATCATCGGCACGTTGACCGGTGCCGCGACGTTGGGGCTGATGATCCCGCCCTCGCTGACCCTGATCGTGTACGGGGTGACGATCAATGAATCGATCACCAAGCTGTTCTTTGCCGGTATCCTCCCCGGTCTTGTTCTTGCGGCGATGTTCATGGGCTATGTCGCGCTGTATTCCAAGCTGGGAAAAGACTGGAACCCGAACGACGAAAGCAAGCTGAGCTTTTCCGAGAAAGTCAAAAACTCACGCTTTCTGCTGCCTGTGATTCTGCTGATCACCGTTGTCATCGGGTCGATGTATCTAGGCTATGCCACCGCGACCGAAGCCGCCGCTTTCGGCGTGATCGGGGGGCTTTTGCTGGCCGCCGGTCAGGGGTCGCTGACCTGGAAGACCTTTACCGAAAGCCTGATGGGGGCCACGCGCACCAGTGCTATGATCGCCCTGATCCTTGCGGGGGCGGCCTTTTTGTCGCTGTCGATGGGGTTCACCGGCCTGCCGCGCGGACTGGCCGACCTGATCGCAGGATGGGACCTGACTCGGTTCGAGCTGCTGATGGTGTTGCTGGTTTTCTACATCATTCTGGGATGCTTTCTGGACGGGATATCCTCGGTCGTGCTCACCATGGCCGTGGTTGAACCGATGATCCGTGACGCCGGGATCGACCTGATCTGGTTCGGCATCTTCATCGTGGTTGTTGTCGAGATGGCACAGATCACACCGCCGATCGGGTTCAACCTGTTCGTGATGCAAGGCATGACAAACCACGAGATGAGCTACATCGCGCGTGCAGCGATCCCGATGTTCCTGATCATGGTATTGATGGTTTTCATCCTCATCTGGTTCCCGGATCTGGCGACCTGGCTGCCGGAAAATCTGCGCCAAAGCCCGGGCGGGTAGAACGGTCTTGAACCCGCTTCATCTGGCGGCGCGCCATGGCCCTCATGTACTGATCGCCGGGCTGGCGGCTGGCCTTCTGCTGCCGTCCCTGGCCGAGCCGATGCGAAACCTGCTGCCGCCACTGGTCGTGTTGTTGCTGTTCGTCACGGTTCTCAGGATGAACCCTGAAACCATTCTCGGGTCGCTGAGCGATCTGCAAAAGGTCGCACTCACGGTCATCGGGTTTCAATTCGTCATGCCGCTGATCGTGCTGGCCATAGGGTTTGCGGGCGGATGGACCGGAACGCCTGTCCTTTTGTCCCTGCTGATTATGGCGGCGGCCCCGTCCATTTCAGGCAGTCCCAATATGTGCCTAATGATGGGCCATCCGCCTGAACACGCGATGCGTCTGATGGTTGTGGGTACGGCCCTGTTGCCGCTGACCGCGTTACCCGTATTTCTGCTCATGCCCGAACTGGGGGATATTCAATCTGTCTTGCAGGCCGGGTTGCAATTGCTGCTGACCATCGTACTTGCAACCGGGGCTGCCATTATCACCCGGCGCACAGTTCTGCGCACACCCTCACCCGCGACGCTACTGAATTTGGAAGGCTTGGCGGCACTTACCTTGGCTGTGTTTGTCATCGGGCTGATGCCTTCGGTCAGTGCCACGGCCCTGAACAATCCCGCCATTGCAGCCTTCTGGATCGCGCTCGCCTGTCTGGTCAATTTCGGGGCACAAGCCGTTGCATTTCACCTGAGCCGAAACCGGCTGCCCGCAGACAAATCGACCGCGATATCGATTATCGCGGGAAACCGGAATATCGCCATATTCTTTGTCGCCCTGCCAACCGATGTCACCGCCCCGATCATGGCCTTCATCGGCGCCTATCAAATCCCGATGTACCTGACGCCCATGATCATGCGGCGCCTTTACAGCAAGGACGACCTTACCGCGTAACGGCATCTGCGCTTCGGAGCACCTTGTGGGTCTTACGTGCAATCCCGGATCACAAAGTGCTTCGTCGTTTCCTCGATGACTTCCCAATAGCCGCGAAACCCATTCGGGATCAGAAAACTTGCCCCGTCACGAAAATCTTGCCGGGTGCCGTCTTCATGGATCAAAGCGCAATGGCCTTTGACAATATAGCAATATTCGTCCTTGTCCGTGAACGCATGCCATTTTCCGGGTGTCGAGGTCCATGTGCCCGCCGACAACTTGCCATCCGGACTGGTAAAATGCATCCCGATCTGGTGATACGGGTCGCCGTCGACAACGCGGTCCGGAAGATCGGCCAGACGCCGTTCGCTGCGTGTTGCGGGCGCACCGAAGAGATCGAGAACCTGAGGTGTCATGACTTCATACCCTCCTGCTGAGCGTGTATTTCAAAACGGCACGACCCTCCTGTTGCGCGTTGAGGGCCCCTTTTGTGATGCGGGGGTCGTTGCCTTCGCTGAGGGCGATTATGGGACGGGTGGCCGGAGCGTTTTGCCGCAACAGCTCGACGGGTGTCAGGGTC
>NZ_JBXWSG010000039.1:0-32069 GCF_059613305.1 Ruegeria sp. BHSB056
ATCTTCAAAGCAGCGTCAATATGTTCGGCGTTCGGCTGTTCTTCTGCTGCTCGGATCGCCTCGAACAAATGTTGGTAATACCCCTCAGGCTCTGGCGAAGTAAGCAGGTCAACGGGCCGTGGGTCACCGGGGCCATCAAAGAAACGCATGTATTCGCGGGCGGACATTTGGCGGTCGTCAATTGGTCGGAATCCGAGCATGACAAGCTGTTTGGACAAAACAGCATCGTCGGTTTCTTCCAAACCGCGGCCCAACAGGAAAAGGTCGCTGTCATCGCCTTCGGCTAGCAGAAACTGCGCGCGGGATATCAGGTATGCTGCGTAGGAAAAAAGTGAAAGTTCATCCCGGGATCCGCCGGTATCGTAGAAGTTCTTTGGTTCAATAATCATTACAACTCAACCTTAATGCTCAATGGGAATGCTACCCAAACTAACATCAGGTGAGTTGCTGACAAATGATGAATGCGCCGCCGTGGTTCAGACGATCACTTCGATCGCCTTTTGCGTTCCGACATCAAAAACCCGCTTGTAGCGTTCGATCTGGTCCTTCGGGCCCATCGCCTTTTCCGGGTTGTCCGACAGCTTTACCGTCGGGCGTCCATTGGCGGATACGGCTTTGCAGACCAATGAGAACGGCGCCAGCGCGTCATTTGGAACCAGACCGCGGAAATCGTTGGTCAGCAAGGTACCCCAGCCAAAGGATACTTTGGTGCGGTCAGCAAACTGCGCATGCAATTCCTGGATTTTGTCCACGTCCAACCCGTCCGAGAAAATGATCCGTTTCTGGGTCGGGTCTTCACCGCGTGCGTTCCACCAGTCGATGGCCACCTCGGCCGCAGCAGCCGGATCACCGCTGTCGATGCGAATACCGGTCCAGCCCGCTAGCCAGTCGGGCGCGTTGTCCAGAAACCCCTTGGTACCGTAAGTATCGGGCAAGATGATGCGCAGGTTGCCGTCATGTTCGTCATGCCAGTCGCTGAGAACGTCATATGGGGCCTGCGCCAGCGCTTCATCTGTATCCGCCAACGCGGAATAGACCATCGGCAGCTCATGCGCGTTGGTGCCGATGGCCTCAACCTCACGCCGCATCGCGATCAGACAGTTCGAGGTTCCGGTAAACGCGGGGCCCAGCCCTTCGATCATCGCCTGCACACACCAGTCCTGCCACAGGAAGGAATGCCGTCGTCGTGTGCCGAAATCGGCGATCCCCAGACCGTTGATCGTGCTCAGCTTTTCGATCTTTTCCCACACGCGGGTCATCGCGCGGGCATATAGCACCTGTAGCGCAAACCGGCGCATGTCGTTCAGTACAGCACGCGAGCGCAGTTCCATCAGCACCGCCAGCGCCGGAATTTCCCACAACATGACCTCGTGCCATTTGCCTTCAAAGGTCAGCTCATACTGATCGCCTTTGCGTTCAAGGTGGTAGGGCGGCAGGCGCATATTCTCGAACCATTCCATGAAATCGGAACGGAACATCTGGCGTTTTCCATAGAACATGTTGCCCCGCAGCCACGTGCTTTCCCCTCGGCTGAGACTAAGCGTGCGGATATGATCCAGCTGTTCCCGCAGCTCGCCTTCGTCGATCAAACGGGCCAAAGGCACGTGATTCGACCGGTTGATCAGGGAAAACACCACGTTTGTTTGGGGCTTGTTTCGAAACACTGACTGGCACATCAGCAGTTTGTAGAAGTCTGTGTCGATTAAAGACCGGACAATCGGGTCAATCTTCCATTTGTGATTGTAGACACGGGTCGCGATGTCGACCATGGGGAACTCCTGCGATTTCCGTAGTTAGATCAATCGACAACGGGAATGGCAAGAGTCGCTGATTTGGTTACAATGCCAGCATGACGTCACAATGCGGGCATATTGTGCATTGTTTTCGCCGGTTAGTGAGAGAAGGGGATGGAAAGACGAAACTGAGTTTGTGAATGGGTCTCGAGTACGATTTTGATATTGTTAATGTAGCACTGAACGAAATTGACCCGGAAAAGCTGGGGTCAGACTCTGATGTGGAACGCCAGGTGTGTGCGGTGTTTCGCGACATCAGAACGGCAGATGCGCTACGGGGAACATCGCCGAAAATCCGCAAGATTTTCCTGGATGCCGGGTTCAGCCTCGAGTCGCGGAACAGCGGCATCGTGCCCGGTGTGTTTCCGGCCGAAGATCAGGTGGACCGGGTCAGGATTCTGCGTTCTCTGTTTGAGAACATAAAATCGCGCGGCGTTCAGGGGGAGTATTGCGGCGAGTTCAACCTGTGGGACTTTCTGCATTACATACGGATGGCGCAGCCCATGGCCGGTATCGTGCGTACGCGTCAGGTGCGCAAAGCGCCTCCACAGCAACAGCAACCCGTTTCGGAACGTCGGCGTTCTATTTCGGGGCGTATCGGGTTGGCGTTTGGGCTGGCCGTTGTTTTGTTTGTGACGATCAAACTGCTGGCTGCTGCCGGGGCGACACCTTAGGCCAGCGTAACACCGGCATCGCGCATGGCCTGCTCGGCGGCAGCCAGTGATCCGTCCATATCAATCGCGCGGCAGGCATCCATCCGGACTGTCACATCGAATCCCAACCGGGCAGCGTCTACAGCCGAATAGTGAACGCAGAAATCGGTCGCCAATCCAACCAGTGTCAAACGGGTGATACCTCGGGTCTCAAGATAGCCTTTCAGGCCTGTTGGCGTCTGATGGTCATTTTCGAAAAACGCAGAGTAACTGTCGATGCCACTGCGGAACCCCTTGCGCAGGATCAAATCACCATCGGTGCGCAGTTCTGGGTGAAACGCAGCACCGTTTGAGACCTGAACGCAATGGTCCGGCCACAGCACCTGCGGGCCATAAGGCATGTCGATCAACTCGAACGGGCTTTTGCCTTTGTGCGAGCTGGCAAAGGAAGAATGCCCCGCCGGATGCCAGTCCTGCGTCAGAATCACGGCGTCGAACTCCTCCATCATGGCATTGATGGGCGCGACGATTTCGTCTCCTCCGGCCACCGCCAAGGCACCGCCCGGGCAGAAATCGTTCTGGACATCGATGACAAGCAGGGCATGGGTCATGGCAGCCTCCGTATAACTGCCTTATCGGTAGGGGGCCGGGGCCGGGGCGTCAATGCAATCCCTTGCGACTCCGGGTTTGCGGGGGTAGATCGCGCATATGTACACGATCGCTGCCCTCTATCACTTTACCCGATTCCCGGACCCCGTCGCACTGCGCGAACCCTTGCTTGATCTGTGCCGCGCGCAGTCTGTCACCGGGACGCTGTTGCTGGCACAGGAAGGCATCAACGGCACCATCGCAGGCCCACGCGCCGGGATCGATGCGGTTTTGGCACATATCCGTGCCTTGCCCGGTTGCTCGGACCTGGAGTGGAAAGAGGCGACCTCGGATCATCCGCCTTTCGGCAAGATGAAAGTGCGGCTGAAGAAAGAGATCGTGACCATGGGTCAGCCGGATGTCGATCCGCGCGCCCGTGTCGGCAACTATGTCGACCCGCAGGACTGGAACGATCTGATCCGTTCGGACGATGTCGTGGTGATCGACACCCGCAATGACTACGAGGTGGCGATCGGCACGTTTGAAGGCGCAATAGACCCTGAAACAGCCAGTTTCCGCGAATTTCCGGCCTGGTGGGAGGCGAACAAAGATCGCTTTCACAACAAGCGCGTTGCCATGTTCTGCACCGGCGGTATCCGGTGCGAGAAATCCACCAATTACCTGTTGGGGCAGGGGGTCGAGGATGTCTATCACCTCAAAGGTGGCATCCTGCGCTATCTTGAAGAGATGCCATCCGAAGACAGCTCGTGGCAGGGTGAATGCTTTGTGTTCGACAACCGTGTCTCGGTTGGCCACGGCCTTGTAGAAGGGCCGCACAAGCTGTGCCATGGCTGCCGTCGTCCGATCCTGCCCGAGGATATGAAACGCCCCGAATACGAACATGGCGTGTCCTGTCACCAATGCATCGACGAGACCTCCGAGGCCGACAAGATGCGCTTTCGTGAACGGCAAAAACAGATAGTGCTTGCGCGCAAGCGGGGCGAGCCGCATTTGCGGCAGGACTGAAAGCGGGTTGCAGGCCCTTGCTTTAGATCGGATGATCACCCTCAGACTAGGCTGAGAGGGCGTTCATGCACCGCAAACCCACAACTCTGGAAGAATGGAAATCGACCCTGATTGCTGCATCGGGGCTGGTTCTGACAAGTTTTCTTGCCTGGTTCGGGTTATCGCGTCTTAACGAAACCGCTGCGGGTGACATGATCGGAACAATCGCGTCGATTGGCCTGCTGATCTGGCTGGTGTCGCAATCCTGGTACTACATGACGCAGGTGAAATCGCCCCGCAGGCTTTTGTTTCTGATGGGCGTGTCATTCATCCAGGTCGTCCCGTTCCTGTTTGCCGCCGTTTACGGAGCTTTTGGGTACAGCGATAATTGTGTGGTCGGGGCGCAGGGTCCAGGGGATGTCCTGTATTTTTCATATGTCACCTTCACCACGGTCGGCTATGGCGACATGTCCCCGACCGGCCTGTGCCGCGGGCTTGCCGTGTCCGAGGCTGTGACCGGTTACATTCTGCTGGGTATGTTTGTTGCGGCTGCGGTTGCGCTTTATACCCGCAATCACGCACCAGAAGACCCTAAATAAGGGTTATCTGTTGTGATCGATCCAGCAGGACATCATTTTCTTGTCCCGAAAACACTCGGACGGGATCGGGCGGCGCTTGCTGCGTGAGATCCGTTCGGCGAACGCCACCTGCTTGCCCGTCGGGTAATTGTCGAACTGCGAGGTGTCGCGCGGTTTGTGGGCGGAAATCCAGTCGGACAACAACCGCCTGTCGCGCTGCGCCTCGACCGGAATCTCAAGCGCTGATTTCTCGGCAATGGCGCGCGCATATCGCATCTGCCGGTCTGTTACCGGAAGCAGATGGTAGTCGTTGTTTGGCCCGTTCAGTGCCACGTGGCGCATGTGCTGGGTCATCGGTTTGTCCTCTGACTATGTAGAACATATATAGAACATTAACCAAAAATTTCAAGGTTTGTGAGCGATGGCAGGCGTTATCTTGCCGCTCGGATGATTTTATTGACTGGCCAGTCAATAACCTTTAGGGCCGATTCCAAACGACCATATGCCCCGTCCGGACGGGGTCGAGCGAAAAGGACACGGTATGAAGTTTCAGCCCAAGGCCAGCCATTTCATCGACGGCGCCTATGTCGAGGATACCGATGGCGCGGCCATTGACGTGATCTGCCCCGCTACCGGCGAGGTGATTGCCCGCCTGCATTCGGCGACACCGGCGATTGTGGAAAAGGCTCTGAACAGCGCGAAAACGGCTCAGGCAGCCTGGGCCGCACTGACTGGAACGGAACGCGGCCGCATTCTGCGCCGCGCGGCCGACATCATGCGCGACCGCAATTATGACCTGTCGGTTCTGGAAACCCATGACACCGGCAAACCGATTCAGGAAACCACGGTGGCAGACGCCACATCGGGTGCGGACGCGCTGGAGTATTTCGGCGGGTTGGCCGCCTCTCTGACCGGCGAGCATATTCCGCTGGGCGGTGGCGATTTCGTCTACACCATCCGTCAGGCGCTGGGCGTTTGCGTCGGCATCGGGGCGTGGAACTATCCCACGCAGATTGCCTGCTGGAAAGGTGCCCCGGCGCTGGCCTGCGGCAACACGATGGTTTTCAAGCCCTCGGAAACGACGCCCCTTTCGGCTTTGAAAGTGGCCGAGATTCTGGCCGAGGCCGGCGCACCCAAAGGTGTCTACAACGTGATTCAGGGCTATGGCGACGTAGGGGCCGCGCTGGTCACTGATCCGCGTGTGGCCAAGGTCTCGCTGACCGGATCGGTGCCGACAGGCCGCAAGGTTTATGCCGCGGCAGCTGACGGTATGAAGCACGTGACCATGGAACTGGGCGGCAAATCTCCGATGATCGTCTTTGACGATGCCGACATCGAAAACGCGGTGTCCGGCGCGATCCTTGGCAACTTCTATTCATCGGGCCAGGTCTGTTCCAACGGCACCCGCGTCTTTGTGCAAAAAGGGATCAAGGATGCCTTCCTGAAACGCCTGTCCGAACGTCTGGCCAACGCCAAAATCGGCGATCCGATGGACGAGGACGTCAGCTTTGGTCCGATGGTCAGCGAAAACCAGTTGAACATCGCGCTGAGCTACGTCGACAAAGCCAGGGCCGAGGGCGCAAGGCTGGTCTTTGGCGGCAACCGGATCGAAGGCGGCGGTTTCTACATGCAGCCGACCGTTTTTGCTGATGTGACCGATGACATGACCATCGCGCGCGAGGAAATCTTTGGCCCCGTCATGTCGGTGCTGGATTTCGACACGGAATCCGAGGTCATGGCCCGTGCCAATGACACCGAATTTGGTCTGGCCGCAGGCGTCTTCACCAATGACCTGACCCGCGCGCACCGTGTTGTGGCCGGGTTCGAGGCCGGAACCTGTTATATCAACACCTATAACCTTGCCCCGGTCGAAGCCCCGTTCGGCGGATCGAAAATGTCGGGTGTCGGACGCGAGAATTCGAAGCTGGCGATCAACCATTTTTCGGAAATGAAAACGGTCTACGTTTCCATGAATGACGTCGAAGCCCCTTACTAGGGTCTCTTCTTCGTTCGTTTCCTCTGTTCCCGACATTTGGCGTCGGGAACAGAGTACAAGCCCGCCCTTACCTGTGGCTGACTTTCCTGTACCGGCCCCGCCCGACAGGAGAGCTCTCATGGCGCATAACCCGCAGACAAATACATTTTCCAGGGTTGCCGATTTCACGCTGACCCGTGCGGCCTCGGACATGCCTGAAAGCGCACTAGAGGCTGCGGCGCTGATGATGCTCGACACGATGGGGATCCTGATCGCATCCGGCCCGATGCAGGCAGGCGTGATCGCGCGGGACACGGCGGCGTTGCTTTATGCCAGTACCGATCCTTCATATGGCGCACGGATGTTGTTCGATGGCCGCACCGTCAGCATGGCGGGTGCCGCTTACGCTGCCGCCACGCAAACCGACAATCTGGACGGTCACGACGGATATAACCCCACCAAGGGCCATATCGGGGTGGTCGTGTTGCCAGCGCTGGCCGCACTGGCCGAACATTGCCCGAATCTGACCGGACCCGAGGCTTTGGCAGCGGTCGCTACCGGGTACGAGGTGGCCGGGCGCGCGGGCCTGTCGCTGCACGCAAGTGTCAGCGACTACCACACTTCCGGTGCTTGGAACGCGCTGGGCGTGGTTGCGATGGCGGCGCGCCTGCGCGGGTTATCTGCCGAGCAGATGCGGCAGGCGATGGGGATCGCCGAATATCACGGTCCACGCAGTCAGATGATGCGCGAGATTGCCAACCCGACAATGCTGCATGACGGGTCGGGCTGGGGCGCGATGGTGGGGCTTTCTGCCGCTGTTCTGGCCGAACACGGCTTTACCGGTGCACCCGCCATCACCATCGAGGCGGAAGAGGCCAAACCCTACTGGGATGATCTGGGCACCTTTTGGCAGGTCGAACACCAATACGTAAAACCCTATCCGATCTGTCGCTGGGCCCATGCCGCGATTGATGGCGTGCGCGCTGTCATGATCGCGCATGACCTGACCAGCGCGCAGATCGAAGCGTTGCATATCAACAGCTTTCATCAGGCGGCCTGTCTTTTTGCGGGGCTGCCCGAAACAACCTCGCAAGCGCAGTATTCCCTGCCATTTGCCGTGGCAGTTCAGGCTGTTTACGGGCGCATCGGCGTTGAACATATCTCAGGGTCTGGCCTGTCTGATCCTGCGGTCGCCAATCTGATGTCCCGTATCACGGTCGCGGAAAGCGAACACCACAGCGTCCGGTTTCCCGAAGGGCGCTGGGCAGACGTCACGATCAGGACAACGGATGGCCGCGTTCTGAAATCCGGGGACATACATGCCCGTGGCGGCCCCGAGGCCCCCATGACGCGGGACGATGTCATCGCCAAGTATACGCAGTTTGCGGCCCCCGTGCTTGGACAGGATCGTGCCGACCGCATCCGTCAAGTGATACTTGGCTGGCCGGACAAAAGCGCGCGGTATGCAGACCTGACACCGCTGATTTTTGATCCGCCAGAACCGTGAACCGCGCCCCGTCCCGCCTGCATCGATCCGTGCAACTGGTCTGGTCGGCTGGGAAACCTTACTCCCCCCTGACCGTGTTCAGCATTTCGACGATCCTCTGACGCGTTGCCTGACTGTCCTCCAGTAGGCTTCCCGCATCCGCCAGCGGCTTGCCTGACACGCGAACCGGCGGGGCCAAAAGGGCCTCCGCAGTTTGGTTGAGGATTGCGTATTTTCCGTCAGAGGGTCCAGATCTTTCCCCCGGCAACCCGGCTAGCCATAAGTATCGGTTCGCCTCGTCCTGTTGCCCGCGGCTCTGCATGAGTTCGGCCACCGCAGCATAGTTCTGCACCTTGTCCAAAGCCTGCGCCCGCAGGACGAGCGCCTCGTCCGAGGTATCATTGGCCAGCTCAAGCATGGCCTGTTGCGGGTGGTCCGACAGCAAGGCCGCGCGGGCGCGCAGACGGGCACGCTCTGACCGCCGGGCCTGATCTTCAGGCCTGTTTGTCAGCGCAACGGCCTGGTCGGCAAAGCCAAGCACGGCCAGGCGTTCGGCCAGTGCAATCGCGGTATCCGTGGATAGCGCCGCCGTCCGACCCGACTGCTGCACCAGCGTAACCTGACGCAAAAAGGTAAGGTCGTCGGATCGCTCCGCCAGCAATTGCAGGTGACGATTGATGGCGCTGTTGCTGTCCGGGCCGTCTGGCAAAGATTGGATCACATCGAATGCGCTGTCGAAATCCTGGCTCAGACCCAGAGCAATCGCATAGGTGCGGTTCATCATCGGGCCCAGATCGGATCGCCGGAATTCGATCGCGTAAGACGCGGCCAGTTCAAGTTCCTTGGAGGACACGGTCTTGCGGTCGAACCACCGCTTTTCCACCAGCCGCGCCAAAGCCACCGGCGCTTCGCTCTTGGCCCCGGCCGAGGTCGTGACCTTGGTCAGCAGCGCCTCTTCAAGGGCGCTGTCGCCTTCAGCTTCGGCGACACCAGCCCGGGCCAGCGTAGCGTTCGGGGACGGGTTCTGTTCAACCCGGTCGACCGAACGCATGATCCTGCGCGCGGCCTCCAGTTCCTGCGCGTCTGTCAGGATGTCCGAAAGCCGCGCGCCAAGGTGGCGGCGAAGATGCTCAGGCAGCTTTGCAAAGCTGTGTTCGATGGCTTTAAGATGTGCATCAGGTGCCAGCTTTCCCTCAAATAGCACGGCCCAAAGTGCGACGTCGCTGTTGCACCGTTGCTGGCCCCTGAACGGATTTGGCACCTGTGCTGGCCGCTCATCCACCAGCCGTGCAATCCCTTCAACACGGCCAATCTCATCCGATGGGGTGTTCAATAACTGCAAAACCTTCAGCGCCTCGGCCCCAAAGCCGTGATAGGCATAGAGCTTTGCCAGTTTCAGCGCACTTTCCGCGTCAAGACGGTCGAACTCTTTGTACAGGGCGGTGCGCAGGGCAGACACCTGCTCTGGAAACGGGCGCGTCCCGGACCATGTCGTGAACCCCAGTTCAGCCGTCGTGATACAAACCGGGTTGTTGTCGATCTGCTGCAAACCAGAGTTCAGAATGTCCTGCAGATCATCCAGAACCGAGGTCACGCGGATGTTCGACGCCAATCCGGGTAACGGCGTCACGGCCTCGGACGAGGCAGAACGGCGCGGTCCGACAGGTGCCAGATTCAGGTCCAGCAGCTCACGATCCGCCCCTTGCACCAGACGGGTCGACAACTGATCCCTGATCCCTTGCGTCTTCCCGGTCAAAAGCGGAAGGTCCAGCTGGGAAAGAAGCTTGTGTTCCGGGGGGGCAGGTTTCGGCGCTGCCGGATTTTTTCGGGTCAGCGGAGGGATTTCCGCAAGCAAGGGCGGCAGGGCTATTGCTGGCGCAATGTCCAGAACGATCATCGAGCTTCGAAACAGGAACGCCGACGCCGTGCAGTCGCACCCGAATTCCAGCTCAAGTGCACCACCGGGTTGCGTCTGCGACAGCGCGGCCAGCCGATCTGATGTCAACCGCCCGAACACCGAACCCGTCCGAAATGTGACACCCTTCAGGTCAATTGCCAGCTTGGCGCCGTTCTTGCGTTGGCTCAGAACCCAGCCCGTATCCGGTGGAACGGTGAAAACCAGCCGGGTGTAGCCCTCATGTTCACCGGACCGCACAGTCACCTCTTCAGAGGTTGCGGCCGTTGCAAGCGTGATCAATGCTGCAACCAGTATCCCGATTTGCCTCATGCTGCGGCCCGTTTAAGCTCTTTCAACGCATCCTCAAGCTCGGAGAAACCGGGGCGGTTATGCGTTGGTGTGTTCTGGCGTCCGACCTCAATGCACATGGCGGCATTGTGATTGTGCAGGTTTGCAACCAGAACTTCCTTGATCAGCTGATAGAAGTGGTTGTCTTCCTCGACCACGGATTTCAGCTTGGCCGCAAAGGGACCAACCAGACCGTAGGCCAGAAAGACACCCAGAAAGGTACCCACAAGGGCACCGCCGATCAGTTTGCCCAGTACTTCCGGTGGCTGATCAATGGACCCCATTGTCTTGATTACCCCCAGAACGGCGGCGACAATTCCAAGCGCGGGCAGGCCGTCGGCCACGGTTTGCAAGGCGTGGCTCGAATGCAGGGCATGGTGGAAATTCGCTTCCATCCGCTTTTCCAAAACCTCTTCGACCTGATGCGGATCGTCGTAATTCATTGCTGCCGATCGCATCGTGTCGCAAATCAGATCAACCGCTTCCTTGTCGGCTTGAATTCTGGGGTAGGACGAAAACAGGTCAGAGCTGCCGGGGTCTTCGATATGCTGTTCCACCTCTACCGGATTGGCGCGGGCAATGCGGATGAGCGAAAACAGCAGGCACAGCAAGTCGCGGTAATCTTCGGGCTTCCATTTCGGGCCTTTAAAGACCTTCCCCATGTCCTTGATCGTGTGTTTCACGCCACCGATGTCGTTGCTGATCAAAAAGGCACCAACCGCGGCACCACCGATCATCATCATTTCAAACGGAAGCGATTTCAGAATGATGGTCATCTTGCCGCCAGCGGCCAGATAGCCGCCGAAGACCATCACGAAAATGACGACAATTCCAACAATTCCAATCATCTGAGATCTCCGGCTATGTGTGTTGCAACCGCGGCGAAAACGGGCGGCTATTCCTGCGGGGCCGAGGCGTTTCGGCCCGCCATGACAACGCTGATCGTATAGGCCGCTTCGGGACTGAGCCCCGCCAGAACCCCAGCTGCCGCATCCGGTGACATGCGTGACAGAAACCCGGCGGCAAAGGTTGGGTCCATGGTTTCGAACAGCGCTGCTGCATCCTTCGGCTTCATGTTCTGATAGACATCGGTCAGGCGCGTCAGGTCGTTTTCCGCCGCCCTGTCTGCCAGCGCCAGAGTGGTGCGCAACGACTCCTCGGCCTCCTCAAGCGCGGCCATGCGCATCTCGATAGCCTGACCCGCGATTTCCAGAGCGTTTTCCCGCTCGCGCAGCATGTCTTCCTTTTGTTTGACACGTTCTTCCCGGCGCAGAAGTTCAGTCAGCAGAACCCGCATGTCACGGGTGTCGGACGGGGCGGGTTCATCGTGTTCCGCCTCAGGTTTGGCTGGTTTGGCAAAGGCGGGTCCGGCTTCCAGTCCGATGCGGATAGCGGCCGAGCCGATCATCAGCAATGAGATCACGGCAAGCACCCCTCCGCGGGGCCGCGCGTTGGGAGTGTTGATCCGCGGGCGGCTCATGCCTGCGCCTCGCCTTGCTTGCGGTCATGCCGGAAGAACATCAGCCCCTCAGGTGCGCGTGCCTGTTCTTGGGGCGCAGCGGCTTCGCTGGCCTGCGGCTCGGGTTTGCCTTCGTGCTTCACGCTCTCCGGAACTTCGGTGATGGTACTTGTCTCTGAAACCTCTGCCTCGGGTTGGGGATCAGCGTCTTTTTCGGGCACGACGTCGTGCATTGACGCCATCATGAGTTCCAGCCGCTGTGCCACCGTTTCGGCGCGCGCCGTCAGCGCCCTAAGCTGATCGCCCGACTGATCAGAGGCATTGCGCGCATCATCCAGTGATCTCCGCAGCTCTTCCGCCTGGGTCGACAGCACCGCCACCGCGCCGCCGACGCCCTTTTCAAGATCGGCAAAACGCTTGAGACGGCGCGACAGCACGAAACAATACAGACCCGCACCCATGGCGCCGGCGACCAGCAAAATATCCGCAATCAGCTCCAATTTCGCCTCCTAGTTCAGAACAAATTCCATCACCAGCACGTCGCGCACGCGACCTTCGCCAACGACAATCTCGATGCGGCGTAGCAGGTGGCCCCGGATGCGCATCAACGCCAGTGAATCCTCAAGATCCATTAATTCGACGGCCCGCAGATACCCGTTCAGGACATCCATGATTCGCGGTCGCATTTTTTCCACGTCAGTCATGTACGGGGCGTTAACCTCAAGCTGTGCGTGAAACTTCAGATGCCGCGCGCCGCCGGAATTCACCGAAACGATCACCGGCGGCAAATCGAGAAAGGCAACATCCGCCAATGCCTTGGCCGGTTCTTCCTTTTCCAAGTCATGGCTTTCCGCCTTCTCGGCCTTGTTCCCCAGCGGCAGCAGCCCGGACGAGGTCAGGAAATACCCACCGGCGGCACCGGCGATGGCCAGAATCACCCCGACGATCATTCCTTTTTTCCCCTTCTTTTCCGGGGTTTCCGCCTGTTCAGCCGTTGCGTCGGTCATGACGTCCTCATTCCTGTGATCTGTCCTGTCATAACCTCGCAGGGACTAACCGATTGTTAAGGGCAATCGTCCAAACAGAGGATGCGCCGGGCAGAATGTCGGCGAGTCGGAGGTGAGCGTGCAGCAGATCGGAACTGTCTGGGCAAGTTTGGACAGGCGTAAACAAATCGTCGTTGCCGGTGCGGTTGTGCTGGTGTTTCTCGGGATCCTCGGAATGTCGCGCCTTGCGACAGCGCCGTCGATGACCTTGCTTTACGCGGGTCTGGAAAGCGGTGCCGCCGGGGATATCGTGCGCGCGCTGGATCAGCGTGGCGTGACCTACGAGATTCGGGGCGGATCAATTTACGTCTCTGGCGCACAGCGGGACGAGCTGCGGATGACTTTGGCCAGCGAAGGTCTGCCGGCCAATGGCAACAAGGGCTATGAATTACTGGATTCGCTGAACGGCTTCGGCACCACTTCCCAGATGTTTGATGCCGCCTACTGGCGCGCGAAAGAGGGGGAACTGGCGCGCACGATCGTGGGCAGCCCGCATGTCAGCCAGGCCCGCGTTCATATCGCCAATGGCTCTGCCAATCCGTTTCAGCGCAGCGTCGCACCGACGGCTTCGGTTTATCTGGTGCCCTCGGGGGGCGATATCACCGGTGATCAGGCCAAGGCCATCCGGTTTCTTGTCGCCTCGGCCGTTAGTGGTCTGTCGCCTGAAAGCGTGACTGTGATCGATTCGAACGGGTCCGTGATTGGCGGGCAGGACACCGCCGTGGCCGCTGACACGGCAGATGACAAGGCGCGGCAGCTGCGGGAACGGGTTCTGCGTCTGGTCGAAGCGCGTGTCGGTACGGGGAATGCCGTTGTCGAGGTCAGCGTCGATACCGAAACCAGGACGGAATCCCTGCGTGAGCGGCGCTTTGACCCCAAAAGCAGAGTGGCGATCAGCACAGATGTCGAGGAACGCTCTGACAGCGTGCGCAATCAGTCAGCTGATGTCACGGTGGCCTCAAACCTGCCCGACGGCGATGGCGCGGGGGGGGAGGAATCGAATTCGACCGGGACCCAGACACGCGAGCGGGTGAATTACGAGGTTTCCGAAACCGAGCTGGAGGTGCACACCGCCCCCGGTGCGATCAAACGCCTGACGGTTGCCGTTCTGGTTAACGGAACGCGGGCGGTGGATGCCGCGGGCGCTGAATCCTTCACGCCGCTGCCACAGACGGAACTCGACGCACTTGAGGAGCTGGTGGCCTCGGCTGTGGGATTTGACGCCGCGCGTGGGGACGTCATCACGCTGAAATCACTGGATTTACCGACGGTCGCGCCGCAAGGCACGCTGGTTTCCTCTTCGATTTGGCAAAACATCCATCTGGACGCCATGTCACTGATCCAGATGGCAGCGCTGGCGCTGGTGTCGCTGGTGCTGGCGTTGTTCGTGATCCGTCCAATCCTGATGAAACCCGCAATGGTCCCGGCGCTTTTGCCAGCCGCGGAGGGAGGGGCACCAGCCCCGTCGGCCCTGACCGGTGAAATTGCAGCGGATGGATCGGCAGAGTTCACGCCGCTGCCCCAACAAGGGACCGTTCCCGCGCTTGGGATCAGTGCCACCGGGGATCCGGTTGATCGGTTGCGCGCAATGATTGGCGACAAGCAGGAAGAAACGGTCGAGATCCTTCGCAGCTGGCTTGAAGAAGGTGAGGAGCGCGTGTGATGTCCATCGCTCATCTGCTTGAGGATTTCACCATCCGGACCAACGCCGGAGCCGTTCTGTATCTGGACGAGGAAACGCTGGAAGAACAACGCCTTGCCGCGTTCGAAAGCGGGTACGGTGCCGGTTGGGAGGATGCCGCGCAGGCGCAGGAACAGAACCGCGACCGTGTTTCGGCCGAACTGGCGGGATCGCTCGAGGATATGTCCTTCACCTGTCACGAGGCGCTTACCCGGATGACATTGTCTTTGGAACCGATGTTCGAAAGCCTGGTTCAGACCGTATTGCCTGACATGGTCGAACGCGGGCTGGCCGCCCGGATCGTCGAACAACTTTGCGAGATGGCGCGCGTCGAAATCGAACAACCGATGCAGGTCATGGTGCCGGAAGGGTGCGCGCAAGCCGTGCAATCCCTGCTGCCGCAGACCCTGCACTCCGCACCGCGTGTCATCGAAGACCTTGGCCTGGCACCTGGACAGGCGCGATTACAGGTCGGCACAAGCCGGCGCGAGATTGATTGCGCGGCCCTGCTGTCGACCATTGCACAGGCATTTGACGCATACGTCTTTGAGGCAAGAAAGGCTTTGTCCAATGAATGACACCCAGTTCCCGAAAACCGAAAAACCCAATCCTTTCGAAACGGTTCCGATTGAAGTGACCGTTTCGGTTGGCCGCGCCCGCCCGTTGATCCGGGATTTGCTGAACATGGGTGAGAACGCGGTGCTGACCCTGGACAAGCGGATCGAGGACCCGGTCGACCTGTATGTCGGGGATCAGCTGGTGGCACGCGGGGTGCTTGAGGAGATGGATGGCGATCAGGCGGGGCAACTGGCCGTGCGCCTGACCGAGATTGCAGATCTGCAAAACGGAATCGGCTGATGCGCTATGTGATCTGGCTGGGTCTGGCTGTGGTGGTGACCTTGCCGTCAATGGCGGCGGCTCAGGATGTGACCCTGTCGCTGGGCGAAGGCGGTTCGATCTCGGCCCGCACCATCCAGTTGATCCTGTTGATCACGGTGCTCAGCGTTGCTCCGGGTCTGGCGATCATGATCACCTGTTTCCCGTTTCTGATCACCGTGCTGTCGATCCTGCGGCAGGGCGTTGGCCTGCAGCAATCACCGCCGAATATGCTTTTGGTCAGTCTTGCGCTGTTTCTGACCTATTTCATCATGGACCCGGTGTTCACCGAGGCCTGGACCGCGGGCATACGCCCGATGATGGAAGAAACCATGGCGGTTGAGCCCGCGCTGGAACGCGCGTTAGAGCCGTTTCGCGTCTTCATGGCCAACCGGCTGGATTCCGATACGTTTTACGCAATGGCGGCTCTGCGCCCCGGCGGTGACGCGATCAAGCTGTCTGCCCAGGCCCCCTTATCGGTGTTGATGTCCTCTTTCATGCTGTCCGAGATCGCGCGTGCCTTTCAGATCGGGTTCCTGATCTTCCTGCCCTTTCTGATCATCGATCTTGTGGTTGCGGCGGTATTGATGTCGATGGGCATGATGATGGTGCCACCTGCCATAGTGTCACTGCCGTTCAAGCTGGCGTTTTTCGTGATCGCTGACGGGTGGGCTTTGATCGCAGGCGCGCTGGTGCGCAGCTACATGCCCTAGATTTGCCCAAGGGGACTCTCACGAAAAAGGGCCAGACAAGCCTGGCCCTTCAGATTTGCACAGAAAACGCGTTTTCCGGCGCTCATTTGCGCCGGAAACGGCTTAACCCGTCTTTTTCAGGTCCGTGATCAGCTGATTTAGGTTGCCTTTGCGGGCATCCAGCATTGCGCCAATCTCGGTGCGTTCGGTCAGCAACAGATTCACGCCTTCGATGAACATGTTGTAGAACTTGTCGCGGCCGGATTTGTCGGAAACAAGGAACGTCACATCGAACGGGGCTGATCCGCGCAGCTTGACCATTGTGCGAACCTCGAACCCGGCCTTGATCTTGCGGGCATTGCGAACATCGACTTCACCGCCGATGAATTCGCGAAAGCGGCGGCCGTATTTGCGCGAGATATAGCCCTGAAAGGCAGCGGTGAACTGTTTCAGCTGGGTCGGGCTGGCTGCGCGCGCGTCCGCACCCAGCGCATAGCGCGCCATGATCGGCACGTCGGCATACTGCGCGAAGATCTTTTCGAAATCGCGCAGCATCGCTTTTTCGGATTTACCCGACTCGATCACCCGGTTGATGTCGGAAACAACGCTGGTCACAAGCGCCTTGGCGGCGGCCTCGGTCTGGGCAAAGGCAGGTGCGGGCAGCACTGCCAGCGCCAGCCCGGCTGCGATAAAATGACGACGGTTCAACGCGTTATTCAGCATAGGGGTCCTCATAGGGGTCAAGATAGGGGTCCCTCACCGGGTCCGTTCCGGTTTCGGCATAGGGGTCAGAATACAAGTCCAGATAGGCGTCTTCGTCATCTCTTGCCAGTTCGAAGCGGCGGTTTTGCAGGTAGATCAGGCGGGCCTGCGCATAGCTGTCAGCACTTTCGTAAAGAATGGAATCGACAGTATCCGAGAACCGGCCCCGATCGCCCATGCGCCGCACGATCTCGGCGTAGACGCCAAGGTTGTCGGCGGGGCGGGTCGGGCTGAAATTGATCGGATTCGAGAACAGGTTGACCACAACCCCAATCGCATCCCTTTGGGTCGACGGGCCATAGAATGGCAGCTCGATATAAGCGCCTTCGCCAACCCCCCAGACATGCAGGGTCTCACCGAAATCCGTGTCCACCGGTGGCAGGTTCAACTCATCAGCGGGCGAAGACAGGCCAAAGCCACCCACGGTCATGTTGATCACAAAGCGCAGCAGGGCATTGCCCATCTGTTTCGGGTTGCCCTGAAGCAGATAGTCCACCGCCTGACCGGGCAGCGAGATGTTTTCGGCAAAAGTGCTGAAACTGGTCACCATCGGGTCAGGGACGATTTTGACATAGCCTTTCGAGGCCGGCCGGAACAGGAACCGGTCAACACCCAGATTAAACTTGTGAATTCCCCGGTTCGCATTTTCATACGGATCAAACACATCACTGCGCGAGGCACCCTCGGGCGGCGTCGTTGCACAAGCGGACACAAGGGTCATGACCGACAGTAAAACAAGGTGTTTCAGGCGAAATCTGCTCGACACGATCTTTGTCTCTCCTAAATGGCCCGGCACATGCGCGCCGGACATTCAATCAATAATCCACCAAAATCCACGTGCCGGGGCGGCACAAGTTGCAGTCACATAGTCGTTTCAGGTCTTAAATGAAACACCTTGCGTTTAACCTGTCCATCACAGTGGGGTAAAGTGACTGTCGATCAACAGTGAATTTTCAGTAAAGATACGCTCAGAGCGCAGGCAGCCCGGAAATTGCCGGTTTCCGTCTTTCCCAATCCGTGCTTCCCGGTTAGCGTCCGGCAGAGTTGAAATTAGGGAAGGACCCTCGCAATGAGCATCGCTGCAAAACTGGAAAGCCTCGGTGTAACGCTGGAAGACGCGCCCGCGCCTGCGGCCAACTATGTGCCTTTCGTGCGTGTCGGCAATATCCTGTACGTATCTGGCCAGATATCGAAGACTGACAAGCTGATCACCGGTAAACTGGGCGATGACTTGGACGTCGAAGCCGGGGCTGCGGCGGCGCGTGTCTGCGCGATCAACCTGCTGGCACAGGTTAAGGCAGCATGTGGCGGCGAAATCGAAAAGCTGGTCCGCGTGATCAAGCTGACCGGATTCGTGAACTCGACCGCTGAATTCACGGCACAGCCGCAGGTGATCAACGGCGCGTCCGATTTTCTGGTCGAAGCGCTGGGCGATGCCGGTCGCCACTCGCGTTCCGCCGTCAGCGCGGCGTCGCTTCCGCTGGGTGTCGCGGTCGAGATCGAAGGCATTTTCGAAATCGAATGACGCCGCCCCTACCAGATGTGTTTTTGCAGGCCCCGATTGCGCATCGGGCGCTGCATGACATTACCAAGAACCGCCCGGAAAACAGCCGGGCGGCCATTCGTGCCGCGATTGAGGCTGGCTACGGGATCGAGATCGATCTTCAGCTGACATCGGATGACCAGGCAATGGTCTTTCACGATTACGACATGACCCGCCTGACCGGGCAGTCGGGACCCATTCAGCAGGTCACGGCACTTGCCGCCTCTGGCACGCCGCTTTTGCATGGGGATGACGGCATTCCGACACTGGATGATGTGCTGGACATTGTCGCTGGCCGGGTGCCGTTGCTGATCGAATTAAAGGATCAGGACGGGGCGATGGGCACGAATGTGGGCGCGCTTGAACGCGACACCGTGCGCGCGTTGCAGGGTTACAAAGGCCCGGTGGCTCTGATGTCCTTTAATCCCAACTCGGTCGCTGAACTGGCGCGGCTCGCCCCGCATCTGCCGCGCGGGATCACGACCTGCGCCTATGAACCCAGTGTCGAGCTTTTGCCGCAAAGCGTCTGCGATCACCTGCGCGATATCCCGGATTTCGACCGTGTCGGCGCCAGTTTCATCAGCCACGAAGCCGCAGACCTGTCGCGCCCCCGCGTGGCGGAACTCAAGGCGCGGGGCGTGCCGATCCTGTGTTGGACAATCCGGTCGCCCGAACAAGAGGCACAAGCCCGCAAGGTTGCCGACAATGTGACCTTCGAAGGCTATTTGGCTGCGCATTCGACTTGAACCCCCTTCGTGCGGTCACAGATAAAGGGCAGGCGCGGAGGACATATGGATCAGGCACAGATCGAGGTTCAGGTACTGGGTGCTCTGTCGCAGATTTCAGCGGCAGAGTGGGATGCCTGCGCCTGCCCCGAAGTTGCCGATGGCGGGCGGCCGCTTGATCCCTTTACCACACATCGCTTTTTGCTGGCGCTGGAAGACAGCGGCTCGGTCGGGCGTGGCACCGGCTGGCAGCCGCAATACCTGACCGCCTATCATGACGGGATGCTGATCGCGGTGGCCCCGATGTACGCCAAATCGCACAGCCAGGGCGAATACATCTTTGATCACAGCTGGGCCCATGCCTATGAAAGCGCGGGCGGGCGGTATTACCCAAAACTGCAAATCGCGGTGCCGTTCACCCCGGCAACCGGGCGGCGGTTTCTGGTGCGTCCGGGCTATGAACGGATCGGCATGTCGGCGCTGGTTCAGGGGGCGGTGCAGCTTGCGGCTGACAACCGGGTCTCGTCCCTTCACGTGACCTTCTGTACCGAAGACGAAGCCCTGGCCGGTGAGCAAATGGGCCTGATGCTGCGCCGATCGCAGCAGTTTCACTGGCTGAACGATAACTATTCAGATTTCGACGATTTCCTGAGCGCGCTGTCGTCGCGCAAGCGCAAGACTATCCGGAAAGAACGCGCACAGGCCTGTGGTTTTGGCGGTGAGATCCGCACTCTGACCGGTGACCAGCTGCGCCCCGAACACTGGGACGCGTTCTGGCGGTTCTACCAGGACACCGGATCGCGCAAATGGGGCTCACCCTATCTGACGCGGCAGTTCTTTGATATTGCACAGGACACGATGGCAGAAGACATGGCCCTTGTGCTGGCCGAACGGAATGGATTTCCCATTGCGGGTGCGTTGAACTTCATCGGCCGTGAAACCCTTTTTGGGCGCTATTGGGGCTGCATCGAACATCATCCCTGCCTGCATTTCGAACTGTGCTATTATAGGGCAATCGACTTTGCCATTGCCCAAGGTCTGGCCCGGGTCGAGGCAGGCGCACAGGGCGAACACAAGCTGGCGCGAGGGTACCTGCCAACACGCACGCATAGCTTGCATTGGGTGGGCGATCCGGGTTTTGCTGATGCGGTCAAGAAATATCTGGACGCCGAAGGCCACGCAGTGGAAGAAGAGATCGAGATTCTGACGGATTACGGCCCGTTCAGGAAATCGAACCCGGAGGAACAGCAATGACCGAACTCTTGTCGACCGAAACCCGTGGCCCGCTGCTGGATCCGCTGTTCAAAAACGGTTGGACCATGGTTGAAGGCCGCGATGCGATCACCAAGACCTTCATTTTCGACAATTTTGTCCATGCCTTCGGCTGGATGACACAGGTGGCAATCTGGGCCGAGAAGTGGAACCATCACCCCGAATGGTTCAATGTCTACCGCACGGTCGAGGTTGTCTTGTCCACCCATGACGTGGGCGGCCTGTCGTCGCTGGATGCCAAGCTGGCCCGCAAGATGGACAGTCTGTGCTAGCGATCGTTGCGGCCTGACCCTTCACCGCCAGCCAGCGATGCGGCAGTGCCCATCTGCCGGAACTCGGCAGGCGTGACAGTGCCGTCGCTGACGTCAATCGCCCTTGGAATGCCCGTGGTCTTGTTTCCGATCTGACGCACGCTGCGCGCGGCCGGGTTGATATCCAGACACTTGTTTTCATAGCAGGTCAGGCCAGACAGGTTTATCTGAATGCGGGCCTGCCCGTCTGGGCCTGCCACCAACGGGGCCTGCGGCACGTCACAGGCCGCAACCAGCGCCAGCGCTGTCACCCCAAGCCATTTGTTCATCCCATGCTCCTGTCGTTAGTCAAGCCGACCATTCCCGTCCTGATCCGCAGACTGGAAATCCGCGCCCATCTGGGTGTCAAATTCAGGTCTTGAGATTACGTTGTCGCCGTTTCGGTCAGCGTTGCGGAACAGTTTGATGTCCATGAACGGCTTGGCCTCGGCCTGACCCAGAGTACCGTTCCTGTCTTCGTCCATCGTCTGAAAGGCGTAATCCGAGAAAGCATCGAACTCGTCTTTGGACAGGAACCCGTCATTGTTGGCGTCGATGGCCTTCAACTCGTTTTCGTGCAGTTCAGCCACGCTTTCGGCGTGACCCGAACCGGCCAAAGCCACCATGAATATCACCAAGCTTAACTGTTTCATATCGACCTCCTCAGCACGCGAATCTCTGACCTTCGATGCCGCCAGCGGCAGCGCCCGCGGCGGTCAGGATCGTCTTGCCCGATCCGCCACCGAACTGGTTGCCGATCGCGCCCCCGATCAACGCCCCGCCCAACGTTCCGCCCAGACAGGCGATTTCGTGCTGGCGTGCAGCTTGCTGTTGCGGGGTTGGGGCCGGTCCACAGGCCGCCAAAAGGGCGGCACCGGACAGTAATAGGTAGAACGCGTTAAGTTTCATGAAAAAACTCCCCGTATGAATAGGCCAAGTATTCGCGCTCTGGGGCGGCGCTTCAAGTTAAATTGGCGGCGAAAGGCCCCGGTTGGACCAGGGCCGATCAAAATCAGATCACATCCAGCAGGCCTTCCCCGGCGGAAATTTCGCAGGCACCGGGGTTTTCTTCCATATTCAGTACCGTGACCTTGCCATCCTCGACCAGCATTGCATATCGCTTGGACCGTGCGAAAAGCCCCACGGGCGGCGCATCGAAATCCATGCCGATGGCCTTGGTGAACTCTGCCGCCGCGTCCGATACCATGGTCAGTCCCGCCTCGGTCGCGCCCGTGGATTGCCCCCACGCCTGCATCACAAACGGATCATTGACCGAAAGGCACAGGATCTCGTCCACGCCCTTGGCGTCAAACTGTTTCTTCGTGCGGATGAAACTGGGCACATGGGCGGTCGTGCAGGTGCCGGTATAGGCCCCCGGCACGGCAAAGATCACCACCTTGCGGCCTTTGGTCTTGTCTGAAATCCGCACCTCTTCCGGCCCGTTCGCACCCATCTGGATCAGCGTTGCTTCGGGCAGGGTATCTCCTGTTGAAATCATTATTCAGCTCCTGTCGTTTGGATTTGCAGAATTGGGCTTAGCCGCAATATAGGTGGTCTGAACACGGTGACCACTTGAAAACTGCGGGGTAGGCAAAGCATGAGCCATATTGTCGTGATCGGCGCGGGGCAGGCAGGCGCGTCTTTGGTGGCCCGTCTGCGCAAGGACGGGTTTGCGGGTGAAATCACTCTGATCGGGGCCGAGCCGCATCTGCCTTATCAGCGCCCGCCCCTGTCCAAAGCCTATCTGCTGGGCGAGATGGAGCTTGAGCGTCTGTTCCTGCGGCCTGAAAGTTTTTATACGGAAAACAACATCACCCTGCGTCTGGGTCAGCGCGTCACCGGTATCGACCCCAAGGCCAAAACGGTCACGCAGGGGGATGAGGTTATCTCTTACGACGAACTGGCGCTGACCACCGGATCGGACCCGCGCCGCCTGCCTGCCGCGATTGGTGGCGATCTGGACGGTGTGCATGTGGTGCGCGATCTGGCCCATATCGACGAGATGGAGCCCAAAGTGACCGAAGGCGCTCGCGCGCTGATCGTGGGCGGCGGGTATATCGGTCTCGAAGCTGCTGCCGTCTGCGCCAAGCGCGGTGTCAAGGTCACTCTGGTCGAGATGGCCGACCGTATCCTGCAACGGGTCGCAGCGCCCGAGACCAGCGATTATTTCCGCGCGTTGCACAGTGCATACGGTGCTGACATCCGCGAAGGCGTCGGGCTGGATCGTCTGATCGGCGAAAACGGCAAGGTCACCGGCGCGGTTCTGACCGACGGCACAAAGTTGGACGTTGATTTTGTTGTGGTTGGCGTCGGCATTGCACCCGCAACCCAACTGGCCGAGATGGCGGGACTGGACCTGGACAACGGCATCAGGACCGACGCCCATGGTCGCACGTCCGACCCTTCGATCTGGGCGGCTGGCGATTGTGCCTCTTTTCCGCACGGCGAAGGCCGCATCCGTCTGGAAAGCGTCCCCAACGCCATTGATCAGGCCGAGATCGTGGCCCAGAACATGCTGGGCGCGGCCAAGGACTATGTGGCAACCCCGTGGTTCTGGTCGGATCAATATGACGTCAAGCTTCAGATCGCGGGCCTGAACACCGGATATGACCGCGTGGTGACGCGGCAGGGCGAAGGGCAGACCGTATCCTTCTGGTATTACAACGGCGACAAGCTGATTGCGGTTGACGCGATGAACGATCCGCGCGCCTATATGGTCGGCAAACGCCTGATCGAGATGGGAAAAACGGCCGACCCGGCCGTCGTGGCTGACCCGGACGCAGACCTTAAACCGCTGCTCAAGGCATGAGGATCATCGCCGGAGAGTTCCGCGGTCGCGCCCTGACCCCCGTCGGCAAGGGCGATGCGGGCGCACATCTGCGCCCGACCACCGACCGGGTGCGCGAAAGCCTGTTCAACGTGCTGGCCCATCAGATCGATTTCGACGGCCTGCGCGTGCTGGACCTGTTTGCTGGCACCGGGGCACTCGGGCTCGAAGCGCTGTCACGCGGTGCGGCGCATGTCACCTTCGTCGATGACGGGCGTGTGGCGCAGGGTTTGATCCGCAAGAATATCGACCTGACCCGCAGTGCCGGGCGCACCGACCTGATCCGCCGCGATGCAACCCGGTTGGGCGAAAACCCGGGCGCGCCCTACGATCTGATCTTTCTGGATCCGCCCTATGGCAAGGCCATGGGACAGAAAGCCATTGACGCGCTGGCCAATGGCTGGATCGCGGATGATGCGCTGCTGGTTTGGGAAGAAAACTCACGGATGCAGGCTCCGGCCGGGTTCACGGTGCACGACAGTCGCAAATATGGCGACACGTATATCTCATTGATGCGGAACGGTGATCAAAGTGCATGATCTGGTCATTTTCGATTGCGATGGCGTTCTGGTCGACAGCGAGGTGATCTCGAACCAGGTGCTGGCGGACAATCTGGCAGGCTATGGCCTGCACCTGACCTTGCCCGAATGCATGTCCCTGTTTGTGGGTGGAACCATGGTTGGGGTGCGCGACAAGGCGCGTGGAATGGGCGCTGATCTGCCCGAAGACTGGATTGATCAGGTCTATGCCGAAACCTACGACCGCCTGCGCGCCGGTGTGCCTTTGGTATCTGGTGTCGCAGACCTGCTTGCGGCGCTGGATCAGCGGGGCATCCCCTATTGCGTGGCCTCAAACGGCAGCCCGGACAAGATGCAGATCACGCTGGGCCAGAACGGGCTTTGGGACCGGTTCAAAGATGTGATGTTCTCGGCCCATGTGCTGGGCACCGGCAAGCCTGATCCAAAGATGTTTCAACTGGCGGCCGAACATTTTGGCGCACAGGTCCCTGTGGTTATCGAGGACAGCCACAATGGCGTTACGGCCGCAATCCGGGCCAATATGCGCTGTCTGGCCTACGCGCCGCATGGCGGTGGTGACAGGCTGGCCGATCTTGGGGCCGAGGTGATCACGGATATGTCACAGGCGCACCCGCTGTTGGGACTCTGACCCCCAACTGTGCTAGGGTGCAGCCATGGACCATGCTCTGACACCCTTTGTCTGGACAGTCTCCCGCGACGCCGAGGTCACGACGAAACCTGACCCCAAACCCCTGCGCGCGCCGGTGTTCATCCACGATGCGGTTACCCCTTGGGGGGCTGAGACGATGCTGCTGAAGCTCCTGCGCGAACAGGCCGCCGATCAGGACGAATAGGTCGGGTGAAACTTGCCGCCCGGTGACAGGGTAAAGATATCGACCCCATTCGCCGTTACGCCCACCGAATGCTCGAACTGTGCCGACAGCGACTTGTCGCGGGTCACAGCGGTCCAGTCATCGGCCAGTGTCTTGGTTTCGGGACGGCCCAGATTGACCATCGGTTCAATGGTAAAGAACATACCTTCCTCAAGAACCGCGCCTGTGCCGGGGCGGCCATAGTGCAGTACATTCGGCGGCGCGTGGAACACGCGGCCCAGACCGTGCCCGCAAAAGTCGCGAACAACACTCATCCGATGCGCTTCGACATAGGCCTGAATGGCATGGCCGATATCGCCGAACGTGTTGCCCGGTTTGACCATCTCGATGCCCTTGAACAGCGCGTCGTGGGTTACCTGGATCAGACGCTCGGCCTTGCGCGGCAGTTTGCCCGCCACATACATGCGCGAGGTGTCACCGAACCAGCCATCCACGATGACGGTCACATCGATGTTCAGGATATCGCCATCCTTCAGCTTCTTGTCACCGGGAATACCGTGGCAGACCACATGGTTCACACTGATGCAGCTGGCGTGCTCATACCCCTTATAGCCGATCGTGGCCGAGGTCGCGCCCGCATCCTCGACCATCTGCGTGATCAGCCCGTCAAGCGCACCCGTGGTCTGACCGGGAAAGACATGCGCGGCGATATCATCCAGGATCCGCGCCGCCAGAGCGCCCGCCGCGTGCATCCCGGCAAAATCACCCTGTTCATAGATGCGGATACCGTCCTTGGTCAGGCGGCCACGATGCTCTTTCATCGACGCAAAGCTCCAATTGTTACGCGCGGCACTTCTTTTACGCTGCTTGTGCAGAAAGTACCAGAGGGCGCAGTGTATCAGGCGGCACATGGGGCAGAACCACGAGAGTTCAAGAACTTGAACTGCAGTTAGGTTTCAAATCCGGTTTGACCCATCGACCATTGCGTTGACGCATAACGGTTTGGTGTTTGTTCAGTTTACACAGCAAATTTCACAGACAGCCTCTGCCCTGTTATTGTTGCGATGAACTCCAACAATTAAAGGAGCGCACTGAAGTGCCACGACAGCTCCCGCACGAGACAGACAAGAAGTATTTGGTTTTTGCCGGAACTGGCACGGATCTGATCTTTAACCACGGCATAGATTTGCCGGGATTTGCCTCATTTCCATTGCTAGAGAACCCAGAAACCCGTTCTGTCCTTGCAGGTCAGATGTACGCGCTTGTTCAGTTGGCGGGCGAGATGGAGGTGGGTTGCATACTTGATGCACCGACTTGGATGGCCAATGCCGATCGGGCTGCTCCTCTGGGTTACGATGCCGAACAACTGGATGAAATAAACCGGGATGCTGTCGCGTTAATGGAAGACGTGCGTCAGAGCGCTGGTCGAGATGACGTTTTGGTTTCTGCTTGCGTCGGCCCACGCCACGATCCCTATGCGGACGTTCCGGCCATGTCGATCGATGATGCCCGTCAGTATCACAGTGCGCAGCTTGCCGTTTTGAAACAAACCAGTGTCGACTTGGTGACAGCTTATACGTTCAACAGACCTAGCGAAGCAGCGGGCTGCATTCTGGCTGCGCAGGATTTTGGACTACCGATAGTGATGTCATTGGTTGTTGAAACCGACGGGTGTCTGGCTGATGGAACAAAGCTTGTAGACGCGCTGGATCAAATCGATGTCGCCACGGATGCGGCTGCGCAGTTCTTCATGGTCAATTGTGCCCATCCGACCCACTTTTCCGATGCGCTAAATCGCCATCCAAGACTAAGAGGCGTTGTCGCAAACGCATCAAGTTGCTCTCATGCGGAACTGGATGAGGCCGAGGAATTAGACGAAGGTGACCCCCATGTGCTTGGGCAAGAGATTGCGGACGTCGTGCATAAAAACCCGTCAATTTCAGTGATAGGAGGGTGCTGCGGTACAGATATGAGGCATTTGAAACTCATGGCACAAGCGGTTGCTGCGTCTTAGACGCGCGCCAAACAGTCTCAATCAGTGCTCCTTAGTCAATCGCGCGCATTTTGGGCTACGTCACCAGGTCAGGGTCATGCTGGTTGATTACTGGAAAGGTACTGACGTCAACCCAAACCCCATCCGGCGAAATCCGCGTCCCGCAAATCATCCGCTCTACCCCTTGCGCCTGCGCCGCCTCGAACGCCGCCGCATAGGCCGGATCGATATCCGCGGCCAGCGCGAACCGGTCGCAATCGGTGCGTTGCACCAGGTACAGCATGATCGCCCGGTGCCCCTGCGCCGCCATCTGTGCCAGCTCGCCCAGATGTTTGGTGCCGCGCGCGGTGACGCTGTCGGGGAACTCGGCCAGACCGGGCTGGCGGGACAGCGTCACGCTTTTGACCTCGATATAGGCATCTGGCAGGCCGGGGCCGCTCAGCAGGAAATCGATACGGCTGTTTTGCCCGTATTTCACCTCGGGCCGGACAGTGTCATAGGCGGCCAGCTCGGGGATCTCGCGCGCCGCAAGCGCCGCCCGCAATGCCCGGTTCGGGACGGATGTGTCAACCCCGGTGAAATGCCCGTTTTCGTGATCCACCAGCCGCCAGCCGAATTTCAGCTTTTTCTTTGGGTCGTCGTTGGGCTCCAGCCAGATCATCTGACCCGGTTCGGCCAGCCCCATCATCGACCCCGGATTGGCGCAATGGGCGGTCACCTCGTGCCCGTCTTCCAAACGGCAATCGGCCAGAAAGCGTTTGTAGCGACGGATCAGGCGGGCGGGGACAAGAGGGGTTTCAAAACGCATGTCTCACGGCCTATACCTGCCCCTGAAGACGATCAAGAGGAGTCCGCGCCATGGCCAATCCAACCGCAGCAATGCTGGTGATCGGGGATGAAATCCTGTCGGGCCGCACCCGCGATGCAAACATGCATTATCTGGCGCAGGAGCTGGCAAAACACGGCATCGATCTGAAAGAGGTTCGCATCGTCAGCGATGACGCCCCCGCCATCGAAGCGGCGGTCAAAGCGCTGTCTGACAGCCACGACACCGTCTTTACCAGCGGCGGCATCGGCCCGACCCATGACGATATCACCGCCGATTGCATTGCGCGCGCCTTCGATACCCCGATTGACACTCGCGACGACGCGCGCGCGCTGTTGCAGGCGCATTACGACAAATCCGGGCTGGAACTGAACGCCGCCCGCCTGCGCATGGCGCGTATCCCGGATGGCGCGACATTGATCGACAATCCGGTCTCGACCGCGCCGGGTTTCACCCTGAAGAACGTGCATGTGATGGCCGGGGTGCCGCTGGTGTTTCAGGCCATGGTCGCCAGCGTCCTGCCCACACTGACCGGTGGCAGCCCCCTGCTGTCGCAAACCCTGCGCGTGGACCGGGGCGAAGGCGATATCGCCGCCAACCTGTCTGCGCTGGCCGAGGATTTCAGCGATCTGTCCATCGGCTGCTATCCGTTTCAGATCAACGGGGCCTTTGGGGCCAACGTGGTGGTGCGCGGCACCGATGGCAGCCGGATTGACGCGGCCATGACCCGTCTGGCGAAAGAGCTTGCGCTTTGAGCGGCGACTGGGCGGACATCGTCGACGGCACATGGCCTGCCGCGCGGTATCGCAGGCTGGGGCCGTTTCAACTGCGCGAAGGGCAGGGCGGTGGCTCGCGTGTTTCTGCGGCCAATGCGCTGGCCCCGGCCAGCGATGCCGATATCGACGCGGCCGAGGCCGCGATGCAGGCCATGGGGCAGAAATCCATCTTCTGCCTGCGCCCGGGGGATGAAGCGCTGGATGCAAAGCTGGCGCAACGGGGATATGACATCCTTGATCCGGTCAACATCTATACGTGCCCCGTCTCTCACCTCACCGATCAGCCGATCCCTCCGGTCATGGTGTTTTCGGTCTGGGAGCCGCTTGAAATCATGCGCGAAATCTGGGCGGCTGGTGGGATCGGGCCCGAACGTCTGGCGGTGATGGAGCGCGCGAAAGGCCCCAAAACCGGTCTGCTGCTGCGCCACAACGACAAACCCAGCGGGGCAGCCTTCGTGGCGATGCATGGCGATGTCGCGATGCTACATGCGCTTGAAATCCTGCCCGCGCACCGCCGTCAGGGGCTGGGTCAGTGGACCATGCGCGCCGCGGCGATTTGGGCAGGTGACAACGGCGCTCAAACCTTCAGTGTGATCTGCACCAAGGCCAATGAAGGTGCCAATGGTCTCTATTGCGCCCTCGGGATGGAGATCGCCAGTGAATACCATTACCGTCGCCTTGTCTGAACAAAAGGGGTCGCCATGACACAGAAAGACATGCCCACCGCGCTGAACCTGCCCATGGTCGATCCGCTGCCGCCGGAAACGCAGAAATATTTCGATATTTGTGTCGAAAAGCTGGGCATGGTGCCGAATGTGCTGAAAGCGAACGCCTTCGATATCGACAAGCTGAACACGTTCACGGCGATGTATAACGATCTGATGCTGGCCAACAGCGGCCTGTCCAAGCTGGAACGCGAGATGATCGCCGTGGTCGTGTCGTCGATCAACAAGTGCTTCTATTGTCTGGTCGCGCATGGTGCGGCGGTCCGGCAGCTTTCAGGCAACCCGCAACTGGGCGAGATGCTGGTGATGAACTACCGCGTTGCCCCGATCGAGCCCCGGCAGCGCGCGATGCTGGACTTTGCCGCCAAAATGACCACCGCCAGCGCCGAGATCGAAGAACCCGACCGCCAGAAGCTGCGCGATGCAGGCTTTACCGACCGCGATATCTGGGACATTGCCAATGTCGCCGGGTTCTTCAACATGTCCAACCGGGTGGCCAGTGCCACGGCAATGGTGCCCAACCCCGAGTATCACGCGCAGTTTCGATGATCCGATCAGCCGCCCTCATTGCCACGCTGCTGGCTGGGCCGGTTCTGGCGCAGGACCTGACCCTTCCAGCCAGCGCCCGCCAAATCAGCGACCGCACCTCGCCGCTGGACAGCTATGACCTGCCAACGGGGCCTTTCGCGAATGGCGCGGTGCCTGCTGACACCCTCGAAGGCCGGGTTGAACGCTACACGTGGCGGCTTCAGGCGGGCTCAAGCACAACCCTCCAGCTTTTGACCCCGCTGCGCGACCAGATCGAGGCGCAGGGCTATAAGATTCTGTTCGAATGTGATGCCCGCGCCTGTGGCGGGTTCGATTTCCGCTTTGGCACCGAGGTCGTTCCGACCCCGGATATGTATGTCGCCATTCAGGATTACCGGTTCCTGTCGGCCACCAAGGGGCCTGTTGCCCTCAGCCTGTTGGTCAGCCGCAACCCCCCGGACGGGTATGTCCAGATGATCCGCGTCACACCCCAGAATGCACCGGACCCTGTTCCGGTCGTGATCGAACAGGCAGTCGAGGGGTCGGGAGGGCTGCTTGAGGCGCTGGCAACATCGGGTCACGTGATACTGGTCGATCTGCATTTCCCAACCGGTGAGGTTGCGTTGGACGAGGGGACATACGCCTCTCTGACCCTGCTGGCCGGGTATCTGGCCGACAACCCCAAGATGCGCCTGGCGCTGGTGGGGCACACCGATGACACCGGCGCGTTGCAGGCCAATATCGCGGTCAGCAAAAGCCGGGCCGAGTCGGTCCGCACCCGTCTGATTGATGCGCATGGTGTGGCCGCCGACCGGATCGAGGCGCAGGGCGTCGGCTATCTGTCCCCGCTCACCTCGAACGCAACTCCCGAAGGGCGCGAGCTGAACCGCCGGGTCGAGGCGGTCTTGCTCGTCAACTGACCCACCACAGGTACAGCGGCAATCCGACCGTGATGTTGAACGGAAACGACACACCCAGCGACAGGGTCAGATAAATCCCGGCCTCGGCCTTGGGCAGTGCAATTTTCATGGCGGCCGGAACCGCGATATAAGACGCCGAGGCTGACAGCACCATGAACAGGAACAGGCTGCCTTGCGGCAATCCGATCACCGCACCGACGGCCCAGGCCATCAGCGCGCCGATCAGGGGCATCAATGCGCCAAAGGCGAACAGGCCAACCGACAGTTTGTCGCGATTGCTGATCAGGCTGCGCCCCGCCGAAAGCCCCATATCCAGCAGGAACAGACACAGGATTCCTGTGAAAGGCGTAACGATGAAAGGCGCGATCATCTGCATGCCTTCACCCCCGGTAATGGCCCCGATCAGGAACGCCCCGGTCAGCAGCACAATCGATCCATTGGCCAGCAGATCACGCCACAGCTTGTCATCCCTGACGCCATTGCCGCCGGTCTTGTGCGCCAGCCACAGCGCCGACAGAATGGCCGGCACCTCCATCGCTGCCGCAACCGCCACCATGAACCCGTCATGGGTCAATCCCACCAGATCCAGCAGGCTGGTGGCGGTGACAAAGGTGACAATCGAAATCGAGCCGTAATGCCCTGCGACCGCAGCTGCGTTCAACGCATCCAGCCGTGTCATAACCCTCAGCAGGGCGAAGGCCACGAAGGGGATGGTAAAGGACAGGGCCACGCCGCCCAGCAGGGTCAGGAACAGTTGCAGGTGGATGCCATGCGCGGCAAGGCTGGCACCGCCTTTGAACCCGATGGCCAGCAGCAGGTAAAGCGACATGAACTTGGCCGCGCCCGCCGGGATAGACAAATCGCTGCGTACAAAAGCGGCCAGAAGCCCTAGGGCAAAAAACAATATGGTGGGCACCAGCAGGTTGCTGGACAGCGTCTCGATCACTCCGGGCATACTTGTCTCCTGATCCCTCGTTTCAGGGCTAGGTGCCTTGCAAAATTGATTTCGCCAAATACTATCTTTATAAGTTTAATATAGTTTCAGGCTATGAAATGCGTCCAACCCTGCGCCAATTGGAATACATCGTCACGGTCAGCCGCCTCGGGCGGTTCAGTTTGGCCGCCGAGGTGCTGAATGTCAGCCAACCCAGCCTGTCGGCGCAAATTGCAACCGTAGAACAAGAGCTTGGCATTCGGATCTTTGACCGCAACCGCGGTGGAATTCAGGTGACCACAAAGGGGGAAGAGTTCATCTCGCGCGCGCAAAAGATCCTTGCCGAGGTCAAGGACCTGCGCCACGCCATGACCAACGATATGCCGGTTGGCGGTAGGTTGCGACTGGGCGTTTTGCCTTCGATCGGGCCGTACCTGTTGCCGCAAGCCATCAAAGAGGTGCACCGCCTGCGCCCCGGATTACGCATTGTCGTGCGCGAGGAAAACACCCGCGATCTGGA